>CAYNDU010000086.1:0-13531 GCA_964395615.1 uncultured Pirellulaceae bacterium
TGCCTCTGTGACTCCGTGAGAGGCCATTCTTCTGATCGAACTCGTTACCCAGCTCAGCCCAACCGCTACGGAAGCTCGTTCCTGCACCCGTCTGGACCGCCGTTCCCAATGACCGTTCGGTGCCACCGTCGCGCCGTTTTCATTTTGCCGCGCTCCCGGTGATGGTGGTTCGCAGCGTGAATGACCGAGGCGAGTCGTCTGAGCGTGCGGGTGTAGGGAACATGGTTCAGGCGAGCAGGCGCAGCGAACAGGCGGAGCGAACGGGCGGGCGCCCCAAAATGGGGGGATAATGGCTATAAAATACCATTAAATGATAGACATCTATCATTGAGGCTATTGTGGTGATGGAAAATGTGCTCAATAATAGGAGGAGTGATTGGGTTTGGGAGGCTCGCATAAAGTAGCCAGTTCAGGATAAATCGAACGGGTAGGGATTTTGGCATCGCAATCGTTAACCGAGGCTCGTCGGAGCCGGCTGCTGGCCCTTGTCCGGGAGCGGGGATTTGCTGCGTTGCCGGAGTTGGCCGAGGCGTTGGAGGTTTCGGAGTCGACCGTTCGTCGGGACCTGGATGTGCTCGAAGAAACCGGGTCCGCTCGACGAACGCATGGCGGCGTGTTTTACACGGGGCCGTCGCCTCACATTCCGCACTTCGATCGACGCCAGTCGGCTCAAATTACTCAGAAGCGACAGATTGCGGCGGCGGCGGCGGAGTTGATCGAGGAGGGAGACACGGTGCTGTTGGACGGCGGCAGCACGACCTACGAGTTAGCTCGGCAGCTGATCCACCGCACGTTGCAGGTGGTGACCAATTCGTTGCCGGTGGCGGCCCTTTTTTCAGCCAGCGACCGGGCGGATCTGGTCTTGATCGGCGGGTACGTGCACGCTCGAACGGGCGTAAGTCTCGGGCCGTACGCGAACGCCATGCTGGCCGATCTGAATGTGCGGCGATCGGTGTTGAGCGTTGCGGGCGTGAATGAGCGCGGGTTTTACAACAGCAATTTGTTGTTGGTCGAGACCGAGCAGGCGATGATGCGGGCGGCCGACGAGGTGATCATTCTGGCAGATGCTTCAAAATTCGGTCATACGAGCCTGGCCCACCTTTGCAAGTTATCCGGCGTGCACCGACTGGTCAGCGACGGCGGGCTTGATGCAACGTGGCAGCAGCGAGTGCGGGAGGCGGGCGTATCGTTGACCATTGCGGCTGCCGAGTCCGAGTCGAAGGGTTGAACCGTTTGCAGTGCGACGACGTCAAACGCAACGTACATTTCCAGCGGATCCCCACGGTGGCGGGCGGTCGCGGAAGAGGTTTGAAACGATTATTACGATTCTCTGAGAGCCAAGAGCGGTTGAATAAGGGCGAACCCATTTATGTCGTTAGCATCCTCCCTGGATCGGTCGACGATCGAGCGCATTGTACGGCAGATCATTTTCGAACAGCCTGCGTCGACCGAGTCGGTTGGGCCGTCGGATCTGGTGGTCAGTATTTCGGCTCGGCACGTTCATCTGACCGATGCGCATGTCGAAGTGCTCTTTGGAACGGGGCACAAGCTGACGCCGATGAAAGACCTTTACCAGGACGGGTTCTACGCTGCCGAAGAAACGGTTGCGGTTGTCGGGCCTCGGCGCCGGATGCTGCCGACGGTCCGTATTCTGGGACCGACGCGGGACATCAGCCAGGTCGAGTTGGCCTTCACCGATTCGATCTCGTTGGGCATTGACGCCCCGGTTCGTCACAGCGGTCGGATCGAGGGAACACCGGGCTGTGTGTTGGTCGGTCCTGCGGGGGTCGTGGAGTTAGATCAGGGAGTGATCCGGGCGGCTCGGCACGTTCATATGAACGTGCGTGACGCGGCGCGGTACGGAGTCGCTCAAGGCGATTTTGTGAAATTGAAAGTCGAATCACCCGGGTGCAGCATTGTATTCGAAGACCTGCTCGTCCGGGCCGACGAATCGAGCAAGCTGGAAGTACACCTGGATACGGACGAGGGAAACGCCTGTCATTTGGAGGCGGCAACCAAGATTGAGTTATTGGCCTCCGGCCAGGATTGTGGGTGTGGAGGTCGTTAGTTTATTTCTCGAACGGGAGTATTGCTCTGATGGCAAAACAACTGGAAGCACTGGGCATGATCGAGACGCGGGGCTTTGTCGCCCTGCTCGAAGCATCAGACGCCATGTTAAAAGCGGCCAACGTCCAGTTCATGGGCTGGGACAAAGTTGGAAGCGGAATGGTTTCGGCATTCGTCACCGGCGATGTTGCGGCCGTAAAAGCTGCGACCGACGCCGGCGCGAATGCGGCGAGTCGTGTGGGTGAGGTGGTCAGCGTGCAGGTGATTCCGCGACCGCATGAAGATCTCGGAGTCGTGCTGCCGGCCCCTCAACGCAAGTCGGCGTCACGATAGGCGAGCCTGAAAGTACCTGACAGATGAACCGGGCCGAATCATTCATCGGTGTTCCCATCCGCAAGGGAACCCGGACCGTGAGGCGGCATCATGTCCAAGAAACAAAGGAAGTAGATTCATGCAAAGCGCAATCGGACTGGTAGAAACTCGTGGCTTAATCGGGCTGGTGCAGGCAACCGACTCGATGGCCAAGGCGGCGAACGTGAAGATCGTCAAACGCGTCGGGATCGGCGGTGGGCTGGTATCCACGATCGTCAGTGGCGATGTGGGCAGTGTGCGTGCGGCTGTCGAAGCCGGCGCCAACGCGGCCTCTCAAGTCGGTGAACTCGTCAGCAGCCACGTGATCCCGCGACCGGCCGAAGGCCTGGTCGACGCGTTTTTGTCGTAAAACGGGATAGCGAAACTAAGATGGACGTGGAGCTCCGATCATGAAGATCCTGGTCGCAAATCTCGGCTCAACCAGCTTCAAGTATCGTTTGTTCGATATGACCGATACCGTTCAGCTGGCCCGTGGGGGCGTTGAGCGAATTGGCAGCCCGGCGAGCGCCTGCTTTGTAGAAGTTGGTGAGCGGCGTTGGGAGGTCGAAACTCAAGTGCCGGAGCACGCGGCGGCGGTCCGCCAGTGCCTCGATCAACTGACCGACCCCGTTCATGGGTGTCTTTCCGACGCGTCCGAGGTTGCCGCGATCGGATTCAAGGCCGTGCACGGCGGCCGTTACAGCGGGGTTCAACGGGTCACTCCCGAACTGCTCGACGCCATGCAGGAAATGGCCGAGGTGGCCCCGGCGCATAATCCGCCCTACATCACCGCGATGCGGTTGCTGGCCGATAAATTGCCTGAAATTCCGCTGGTGGCCGCGTTCGAAACGGGGTTCCACGCGACCGTGCCCGACCGCCTTCGATTCTACCCGGCGCCCTATGAGTGGGGCGAAAAACTCCAGATCAAACGCTGGGGATTTCACGGAGCAAGCCATCGGTACATCGCCGAGCGATCGGCCGAGTTGCTGGGTCGAAGCGACCTGAGAGTGATTTCTTGTCACCTTGGCGGATCGAGCAGTTTGTGCGGGCTACGTAACGGTCAAAGTGTCGGAACTTCCATGGGGATGAGTCCTCAGTCGGGACTGCCGCACAATAACCGCGTCGGCGACTTCGATCCGTTCGCGCTGCCCGTTCTGATGAAGTCGACCGGAAAGTCGCTCGACGAGATTCTGCAGACACTGGCCACCGAATGTGGCCTGTTGGGGCTGAGCGGTCGCAGCGGCGACGTTCGCGACCTGGAGCTGGCTGCTGCCGATGGTGACCAGAGGTCGCAGTTGGCCCTGGACGTTTTTATCACCGAAACGCGCCGGCATCTGGGCGGGCTGTTGGTCGAACTCGGCGGTCTCGATCTGCTCGTGTTTACCGGTGGCATCGGCGAGAACAGCAGCTTCGTACGCCAGGGTGTCTGTCGGGATCTGGGCTCATTCGGGATCGAATTGGATCCGGACGCCAATGCCGACGCCGGGGGAGAAGCCCGCATCAGCTCCGCCGAGCAGCCGGTTCAGGTGTGGACGATTCCCACGAACGAAGAGCTGGTCGTGGCCCGGCAAACTCAGCAATTGCTCGAAGGGTAATCGGATGTTTATTGCCAAAGTCATCGGCTCGCTCGTTTCGACGCAGAAGATCGACGCCATGGTCGGATACAAGTTGTTGGTGGTCGAGCCGTTTCGACTCGACGCCGAACAACGCAGCACCCTGACGACCACCGGGCGCACGTTTGTGGCCGTCGATACGCTCGGCGCAGGAGTGGGAGACTACGTACTGATCGCTCAAGGCTCGAGTGCCCGGTTGACCCAAGAAACCAAGAACATGCCGATCGATACGCTCGTCATCGGATTGGTGGATCGAGTGCATGTCGAGGACCAGACGGTTTATGAACGCGACGGATCGGCCGACTAACGAAGGCTTCCCGGATGCGCACCGACACGTGATCCCGTACACAACATCAAACAGACAACATCAAACTGACATCAACGAAACAACGGATGGATCTGAGAATTGAATCGCCGAGCGCCCCGGCGACTCGGAAATCGTGAACCGGTGCGGGAGATCGAACCGACCACACGACGATGGATCGCCTCATTCGCTCTAACTGATCGTAACACTAACGCACAGTGATCAATGCCATGCAGATTAACGAAGCTCTTATCCGCAACGTGGTTGCCCAGGTGCTGTCCGAAGTTGGGCAGGCGCCGCAGATCGGTGGCGGCCGTTTTTCGGGACGTCACGGCATCTTCGAAGACGCTAATGATGCCGTCGCAGCCGCTCGGGAGGCGTTCGAGCAGTTGTCCGCTCGCACCATGGAGGACCGTCGACGAATCATCAGCCACATTCGCCGCATATCGATCGATCAATCGGTCGAATTGGGCACGATGGAGATGGAAGAAACGAAGATCGGGCGTCTGGAGCACAAGATCGAGAAACTTCGGACATTGGGAGAAAAGTCCCCGGGCGTCGAGTTCATGCGGAGCGAGGTTTTCAGTGGCGACCACGGACTGGCCGTCATTGAACACGCGCCATTCGGTGTCATCGGCGCCATCACGCCGGTCACGCATTCGCTGCCGACGATCACCGGAAATGCCGTCAGCATGATCGCCGCAGGAAATACGGTCGTGGTCAATCCGCACCCGAGTGGAAAGCGAGTGGCGGCCGAGGGCGTGAGGAGATTCAACGAGGCCATTCATCGCGATCTGGGGATCGATAACCTGATCTGCGTGATAGCGGAACCAACGTTGGAATCGGCCGATACCATTTTCAAACACCGCGACGTGGCGCTGATCTGTGTCACCGGAGGTGCCGCGGTGGCACGCGCCGCCTTGAATAGTGGCAAACGGGCCATTGTGGCAGGACCCGGAAACCCGCCGGTGGTTGTCGACCAGACGGCTGACCTGGATCGGGCCGCGCGCGCGATCGTCCAGGGAGCGTCGTACGATAACAACCTGCTCTGTATCGCCGAGAAGGAGGTCTTTGTCGTCGATCAGGTGTTCGACGCCTTGATGGAGGCGATGCAGCGAGCCGGCGCCGTGCGATTGTCGGCGGCCGAGACCGACCGACTGACGGCTACCGGAATCGTCAAGGTCGGTGACGGCGATCATCGTCACGACGCGCCCTGCAAAGAACTGCTTGGCCAGGACGCCTCGGTCCTGGCGAAAGCCGCCGGCCTCAACACGCCGAGCGATGTGCCGCTGTTATTCGCGGAGACCGACGAAGAAAACCCGTTCGTATCCGTCGAGCAAATGATGCCCTTCGTCCCGTTCGTTCGATGTGGATGTGTGGAAGAGGCGATTGACAAGGCGAGGTACTACGAACATGGATTTCGACACACCAGTATCATCCACTCACACGACGTCCGAAACATGACCCGCATGGGACGCCTGATGGATACGACCCTGTTCGTCAAGAACGGACCCTGTATGGCCGCTCTCGGACTCGGCGGTGAAGGCTATATTTCGTTTTCCATTGCCGGTCCCACCGGCGAAGGTGTCACCACGCCCCTCACGTTTACGCGCGAACGACGCTGTTCCATGATCGACGACTTGTGTGTACTCGGTCAGCCCCAGTAACCGCTCAAACCTGGCCGCCGGTGCCCGACGTTTCCGGCGGATGACAACCCATGTTAACTGCCCTGGTCATCGGAACGGCCACCGCGACCGTGAAACACGAGTCGCTGGCCGGTCACAAACTACTGGTCGTCCAGCCGCGGCTGGCGAACGGCCACGCAGCGGACGGATACCCGCTGCTGGTGGTCGACGGCGTTGGCGCCGGAATCGGTGAAACGGTGCTGATTACCAGTGACGGCATGGGTGCTCGACAACTACTGCAAACCAAAATAACTCCGGTGCGTTGGACCGCCATAGGAATTCAGGACCCGTGAACCCCGATCCGCAGACCATCGACCGTATCGTCGCGGAAGTGCTTAAGCGCTTGCGAGAGGGCGGACCCTCGGCCCGCCCGCGACCGGTGCGAGCACCTCCCGCGGTTGCCACACCGCCTGCCGTTGCCGCGGACTCGCCGTCCCGGCCGGTGAGCCCGGCGCACGGTCGACCAACGTCGGCGCCTGATTGCCTGACGATCGAACATCGCGTCGTGACACTGTCCGCGGTCGAGGGACGCCTGGAGGGAATTCGAAGAGTGAGCACGCCCGAGGGGGCGGTGATCACGCCGTCGGTGCGCGACGAGTTGAGGAAGCGAGGGATTACGATGGATGTGCGGGCGACCACGTCGACCGGCGCGGTACCCGCCGTCGGAGTCGTATTGGTCTCCGGCTGCGAGAAAGTTCGCCGAGCTGCGGAACGGTTGGTCGGAGGGCGCGCAACGATCTCGGTTATGGAAGAAGATCCGCTGCAAGCCATTGAGCGGTTGACGTCCGAGTTGCTCGATCCGGACCGAATGATCGTCCTGTTCACTGACCAGGTGCCGTTACTCGTATGTCGAGCAAACCGGTCGAATCACGTCCGAGCCGTTGCCGCTCACCGAACGAGCGATGTCCGTCAAGGTCGGGAGCAGTTGGAGGCCAACCTGTGGGTCGTCAATCCTCGATGGGTCGAGCCAGGTGGCTGGCGACGCATGTGGCCAATGTTGACCGGCGCAACAAAAGGGTAACACATAACATGCGCATCGGAACGGTTGTTGGAACGGTTACGCTCAATCGGTGCCTGCCCGAGTTTCACGGCGCTCGCCTGAAGTTGGTGACGCCGCTATTGCTGCCCGAATTGGCACGCTCCGACGGTGGCGACACCGACGACGGCGGCTCTTCACTCCGAGGCGCAGAGACGCTCGTCGCCTGGGACCAGTTGGGTGCCGGCGAAGGGAGCGCCGTGGCACTCAGCGAAGGACCCGAGGCTGCCCAGCCGTTTCGACCGGACGTTAAACCACTGGATACCTATGTCGCCGCCATACTCGACTCGCTCCGGATCGACGACGCCTTGGCGCGATCGTTCGACAAACAGGACGACGACCATTAGCCGAACAGCCCGAGTGGGCTCGGCAACGGGCCCGTGGGGCCCATGAACGATAACCTTGAATTTGTAACCGTGCCATGAGCACGGGAAAAAGAAATCCTGCCAGAAGGAAAGACCTAAAATGACCAACGTCCACCAGATCAAACAGGATATCTGTGAAATCGGCCGCCGTCTCTATAACAAGGGATTCGCCGCCGCCAATGACGGAAATATCTCCGTCCGTGTTGGCGAAAACCAGGTCCTTTGTACTCCGACGATGCACTCCAAGGGGTTCCTCAAGCCGGACGATATCTGCACGCTCGATATGACGGGCAAGCAGACGGCCGGCCGAAAGAAGCGGTCGAGTGAGGCGTTGCTGCACCTGGAAATCTATCAGGCTCGGGCGGAAATCAAGAGCGTTGTCCACTGTCCCCCGCCACACGCGACCGCTTTTGCGATTGCCAGAGAACCGATTCCCCAGTGCGTGCTTCCCGAGGTTGAAGTATTTCTGGGCGATGTGCCCATTACCCGTTACGAGACCCCTGGTGGAAAGGAATTCGCCGAGACCATTCTGCCGTTCGTTGAGAAAACCAATGTGATCGTGCTGGCCAATCATGGCACCGTGAGCTTCGGAGAGAATGTGGAGCGGGCCTATTGGTGGACGGAGATCCTGGACGCGTACTGCCGCATGCTCATGTTGGCCCGCGGGCTCGGCCGAGTCGAGCGGTTCACCGAAGGCCAGGAACGGGACCTGCTGGCACTGAAGAAACAATGGGGATTCGCCGATCCCCGTAATACGGATGAATACAAAGATTGTGATATCTGCGGGAACGATATCTTCCGTAGCAGTTGGAAGGAAAGCGGTGTGGCCCCTCGAGCGTTTGCGTCGACGTCAGGTACGAGTAGCCCGGCCGCCTCGCAACCGGACCAGGAACAACTGGTGCAGGCGATTACCGATCGGGTGATCCAGGAACTGAAGCGGGCCCGCTAACGGCTTTCAACCTGCAATCCGTCAGGGAACCGTCAAGAATCGGCCGTACCAGAAGACCGTAAGCAATGTGATCAACGCGATTCCTATGACGTTGAGCCACAGGCCGGCGCGCATCATGTCGGTCATGCGTACGCAGCCACTGCCGAATACGATCGCGTTCGGAGGTGTGGCGACCGGCATCATAAAGGCACAACTGGCCGCCAACGTCGCGGAAAAGATCAGCAGATACGGGTGGATTCCCAGGCCAATGGCAAGTGCGGCGAGTACCGGAAGCAGTGTAGCCGTCGTGGCTGCATTCGATGTCAACTCGGTCAAGAACACGACGGCGGCCGTTATCAGCAATACGATGACCCAGGCCGGTGCACCGGCGAAATGGTGAGCCAGGCTGGCCAGAAACAACGCGACTCCGTTGACCTTGACGGCCGCCGCGAGACTCAACCCCCCTCCGAATAACACAAGGATGCCCCAGGGCAACCGCGAAGCGACCTCCCAATTCATGGTGAACCGGCGCTTCTTCCAGTCGACGGGAATCACAAACAGTGCGACCGCGCCGGCCATGGCTATCCCCGCATCGGTCAGGCCGGCCAGCGGTTGGACCGACGCCCCCTCCCACGACCAACCCAACGTGACCAGCCACGGGCGAGTGATCCAGCTGACGGCAGTTATCGCAAACACGATTGCCGTCACCCGCTCGCCTCGACTCGTCGGACCCAGCTTTCTGAGTTCTTCCCGGATCAATGCGTTACCGCCGGCAACGTGCGACCAACCCACTCGATACAAAACATGCGTCAACAGAAACCATACGATCGGCAAGTAGATCAGCGTGAGCGGCAGCCCGATCGCCAACCAGCGGGCGAAGGTGATTTCCATACGGTAAGGTGTCTCGATTGTCGAATGGGTGAACGCCACCAACAAGGCGTTGGGCGGCGTTCCGATAATCGTTGCCATCCCACCGATCGAGGCTGAATAGGCGATGGCCAACATCAGGCAGACGGCCAGATCTCGGCCCGGGGCAGGCGTCTGGCGAGAATCGGAATCCGGCTGCCGGTGGACCAGATGAACCACGCTCATCGCAATCGGTACCATCATGGCCGTCGTGGCCGTATTGGAAACGAAGGCGCTCAATGCTGCCGTGGTGAGCATGAAGCCGGCAACCATGTTGGGTGGTCGAGTTCCGGCCAGGCGAAGGGTCAGCAGCGCGATGCGCCGGTCAAGATGCCAGTGCTGCATCGAACGGGCAATCACGAACCCGCCCAAAAACAGGTAAATCATGGGGTGGGAATAGGGTGCTGCGGCGTCGCCGAAGCTTGCTGCACCCGTCATCGGAAAAAGGACCAGTGGGAGGAGCGCGGTGACCGGAATTTCTACCGCTTCGGTAATCCACCAGACGGCCATCCAGGCCATCGCAGCCAAAGTCACCCGGCCCGCCTCCGAAAAAGGGGACAGTGTGCCATCGGCGGCCCTGTATTCGTCGGGCAACAGCCAAAACAGAAGGCCGGCAGATATCGGACCGCCGACCAGCCCGATCCACTGAATCGGCCCTCGCCAAGGGTGGGGTGCTTCGTTCATCGTGCACGCTGTTTTACCGTAGCTGGGAAAAATGGCAAGCAACCGACCGAAGGTGGTGGGTCGTGGGACGTGGATATCCGATCATTCGGGGTACTGTCACCGCTGAGCCGGACCGAATGTCCATCATCGTCCTGGCATCTGATTCGACGTTCTTTTTCGCTTTTCCCGCCGTGCGTCGTTAAATCGCTCGACGAAATTGCCCTCTTTTGTATATGATGAGGGGGTAAGCGAGTTTTGTGAGTCGGAGACGCTTTATGGCAGCGGCGAACGGATCAGACACGCGAATTGGAAGTGCCGAGGGTGACACGCTGTGTCTTCGCATTTCCCCAGGTCAGCGTGTGCGGATCAATGCTGGTCTTATGGAAGGATCCGAGGCGGTCGTCGTACAGCAACGAACTCACGGACGTGTCCTGGTGCGCGTGCAACACGGAGTGCACGTCGAGATTAGTCAGTTTTGCCTGGAGAAGATCAAGAAGATCAAAGAGAAGCCATGATCAGCAACAAGCAGGGCCAGGTCCATCCGCCGGCAAGCCGCTCGGCGATGGGCAAACGCACGGACCTGTCCGAGTATGACGGTCAACGATTGGCGGTCGTGATGCAACGCGACGGCGGTCGGATCGTTCTACGCGGCAAGGCGTCGTTCGTAGGCGACGAATTGCTGGGCAACGTGCTGAACATCCACCTCGACAATGCCGAACCGGGAAGTCCGGTGGTCGTCATTGCGGAAGATCAATGGGACGGGCGGATCATCCCCGACTTCCATTTCGGATGCAAGTATTGCCTGATGCTCAAGTGAGACATGCGGTTACCGCGTCACGCTCTTTGGCCGTGACGAGGCGTGTCTGATCTGCCGGCGATCGGCAGTGTGAGGTACGGTCTGCGCTCTACGGCACTCCGCGTGTTTCTTGAGCGGGCGTGGCGTGCACGCAGCCTGTGGCCGGCTACCAGCGCGGGCTACGCGGACTTGGCCGACCAGGCCGATCGAAACCCGGCCCACAAGAAACCAAGGAAGCCAGGTGCGTTCTTGGACTTGGATGCGGTTCCGCGTCGCCGGGACGTATGTCCGGTGGACACGTATTCCGACCAGATGCACTCTCCGTCGGCCTTGTAGACGAGCTTCGTTCCGAACGGGGTTTTCGACATCGATTTCGTGACCACGATACATCTCCCCAGGTTGGAAGAGGGTCCTTCCGGGCGGGTTGAGTGCATCCTGCAAACGCTTGCTCCGTAGTATCATCGTTCATCGACCCGAATTCCTGCCCAGTCCACTTTTACGGTAATCGACCGGTTGTGCTTGTTGACCGGTTGCCAATGCGTGGCACGATTATCTTGACCCACCCGGCGACCTATGCCACCCCAAGACCGCCCGTTCGACCACGGGTAACCGTTCACGGCCTTGGCCGTGAACGGCGGCGACCACGGTATGGCGCCCGGTGGACGCAAACGACCTCACCACGATGACGTCCATGTGGCATTCGGATTGCGCCATCATCGGCTCGGGACGTTGCTTGCTCACGTTCGCTCCATTCGTCCGGCTGGAATCCTGCTATACTTGACCGGCTGGCGTGACGGTTCCGCGGAAACGCCGGCAGTCGCGTTTTTTCGTATATCAATGTCAGGCCAATCGTGGAAAGTTGAGGTGAAACCAATGCGGGGAAGTTCGCTTTCGAGACGATCCGTGTTGCAGTCAGGGATCGGCCTGATGGGGGCTCTCGCCCTGCCGGAAATTGGGCGGTCGGACGAATTGCCGGCGCCACGAACGGCGGTCAAGAAGTTGCGTCTGGGGATGCCGGTCTTCAACGCCCCTGAAGATCCCGAGGCATTGGCGAAGGCGCATCGGTCGCTGGGGCTGCGCGCCGCCTACTGCCCTCGAGTGAGTCTGAACGATCGGGCACGTGTCCGGGAGATCGCTCGGGCATTTGCCAGGCATGACGTGGTCATCGCCGAGGTGGGACGTTGGAAGAATCTGCTGGAGGTGGACCTCGATCAACGAGCGAAAAACCTGAAATACGTTACCGAGGGGCTGGCGCTTGCCGACGAAATCGGCGCTCGATGTTGTGTGGATATCGCCGGCTCGTTCTCACGCGAAGCGTGGTACGGACCCCATCCCTGCAACCTGTCCGACGCGTTCTTTCATCGAGCGGTGGAAAATGCTCGCAAGATCATCGACGACGTCAGGCCTAAGCGTGCGAAGTTCAGCTATGAAATGATGGGTTGGGCGTTGCCCGATAGCCCGGACGCATACCTCAAAATGATCAAGGCCGTCGATCGAGACGCGTTCGGCGTGCATCTGGATCCTTGCAACCTGATCAATAGTCCACGCCGCTTCTATCGAAATGCGGCGCTGCTGAACGAGTGCTTTGACAAACTGGGTCCGCATATTGTGAGCTGCCACGCTAAAGACGTCGCGTGGGACGTTGAGATGCAGGTTCATTTTCGCGAAGTGCCTCTTGGAGAAGGAAGAGTCCATTATCCGACCTATTTGAAACGGTTGGCCGGTCTGCCGGGCGACGTGCCGCTGATGATCGAGCACATGCAAGGCGCCGAACAGTACCTTCAGTGTCGCGATCACATCTTCTCGGTTGCCGATAAGATTGGGATCCGGTTCTCCTGACCGACCGACGAAAGGTGGACTCTATGCGATCTCTGGGCGTGGCCGTGTGCTGCCTCGCAGTGTTGTTTCTTGGCAGCTCATTCTGTGCAGCCTGGCAACCGCCCGAGATTGGGGACGGGGCCGAGTCGGAAGATCCTACCGCACAGGAAGCGGTTTCCGATCGGTTTGCCATTATCTGCTTTCCTGGGCCACCCGCCTCAGATAACCGGCTGCAGCACTACCGGGCGATCAAGCGAGCCAATTTTAATCTCGTTCTACCCAGTTATCAGTATTCCGACGAAGACCAATTGAAAATGCTCGAGCATTGTCGTACAGCGGGACTGCACGGTGTCGTCAATGTGAAGCGACTGGCACCTCCGGCCGCGGAAGGTCCGCCTCCCGCGAATTGGCCGGCACTCGTTCGGTCAGCCGCCGATCGATTTGCTCACCACCCGTCTCTCTACGGCTACATGATTCGGGACGAGCCGAGCGTGCGCGCGTTCCCGCAACTCGGGCGCGTGGCCGACGAATTCCGCCGAGTTGACCCGGCGCATCACGTCTGTGTGAACCTGTTTCCCATTTATGCTTCGGCGGACCAGTTGGGTGTGGCCGATTACGCTCGATATTTGGACCAGTTCCTGACGACCGTAAAGCCGCCGGCGCTCTGCTACGATCATTATCCGTTTCTTCGCGACGGGACAAACCGTACGGACTTTTTTGAGAACCTCGAGGTTGCGCGCCGCGCATGCCTGAAGCACGACACGCCACTGTGGATCGTGGTACTGTCTGGCTGGTGGCAACATTTTCGGACGCCGAGCGAGGCCGAATTGCGGTGGCAAGCTTTCGGGGCACTCGCCTACGGCATTCGCGGCATCGCCTATTTTACTTATTGGCCGGCGAACGACGATTATGAGGCGATCGTTGACGATTCAGGTGCCCCCCCGCCCCTCTACGAAGCCATTCGGCGCTTGCATGGCGGATTACACGTTTTTGGTGCGC
>CAYNDU010000087.1:0-9358 GCA_964395615.1 uncultured Pirellulaceae bacterium
TGCCGGAACGGCCCGTAGGGTGCTTCGCACAATTGACTCCTGACCCCTTTACCCCGGATGGACATCATACAAGAGGCTCCACATGGGGGGAACCGTGGCCGAATCGTGGTCATTCCGGCTTGGATTGGGATGACTCTTCCGCGTAACTGGGGCGGTAGTACTTTGGCAAGATCGACCACACGTCGACGACGTCACCACGCTGGGCGGCCTCGTATGCCATGGCGCCTACCGTACCGGCTCGCGGTGACCACTGTTCGGCCGGCGGGGTCGCCAGTTGAGACCGGCGTTCTTCCGGCAGCCCGTACAAGGCAGGACCGGTGATCAGCGACGGCCCACGCAACTCGCTCAGACAGGTTTCGGCATCGACGATGCGGCAATCGGACTCCTGTCGGAATTGGAGACGGCCAACTCCAGACGGGCCAACTTCAGACGGGCCAACGTCGAACCGGCCGACGAACCACTGGCCGCGTTGGGCGTCGATCACGCTGACGACCTGACCCCGGTGGTCGTTGACCTGTCGGGCCAAGACCTCGAGCGTATTGGCCGCGACGAGTTCCGCCTCGACCGCATAGGCGAATGTCTTGGCTGCCGTCACTCCGATTCGCAATCCGGTGAAGGAACCTGGACCGACGGTCACCCCGACGACATCGATGGTATGCGGCGCCCAGTGCAGTTGGTCGAACAGGTTCGCCATCACCGGCGACAGTGTTTGACTGGTCCGTCGGTTGTCGGGCAATGTTATTTCGCTCAGCAGCCTCTGATCCTCGCACAATGCGATGGACCCGCAGCGAGTGGAACAGTCGATAGCAAGGATTCGCATGGCAGTTTAAAGGAGCGAAAACGCGGATTCCCCGAAGTGCGGGGTTGCGAGGCCCCGCATGACCGTCACGGCCTCCGTCGGGCCGCTCGTTGGCCAACGTTGGATTCGGCGAACCGTGTGATGACACGAAAAAAGGGCGGTTCAGACGCATCGTATGGGCTCGAGTCGTGGTCCCCAAGGGGGGAGATGCGGGCCCCGGACGCCCCCGTCCAAGACCTTCAGCCGGCGGAAGTACGGGCCCGTTAACGGGAAATTCCGGGAAAATGGGCATGGATTGGCCCGGAATACCGTTGGTCGCCTCAGGTGCTCTTGCACCCCATATTGCACCGTTCTAAACTTCGGCAGTAGATTATGTGGCTTCGACTTACGTCGACGACTCCGATCGGTTCAACGTCCCGTTGCTGGCTGCGGCGCGGGTACCAGGCGGGAAGGATGTAGACGCGGTGAAGCGGGCGTTGATAAGTGATATTCACGGCAATTACGAGGCGCTGAACGCGGTTCTCGAAGACATTCGAGCGCAGAATGTGTCGCGGATCTTTTGCCTGGGCGATATTATCGGCTATGGCCCGAATCCGTGCGAGTGCTTGGACGCGGTCATTCAGTACTGTGAAGTATCCATCCTGGGCAACCACGATCAGGCGGCCTTGTTTGATCCGGATGGGTTCAATCCGGTCGCGCTCCAGGCCGTTTACTGGACGCGCGAACAACTCGAACGTCGCGACGGTCCTCCGGACGACGTGGACCAACGGTGGGACTTCCTGGGTGAACTGCCTCGCACCCATACGGATGCCGGTTATTTGTTCGTTCACGGTTCTCCTCGCGAACCGACAAACGAGTACGTTTTTCCCGAGGATGTTTATAATCAGCGCAAGATGGAGGCGCTGTTCGATCGGATCGACCGGTGCTGTTTCCAGGGGCATACGCATATACCGGGTATCTTCACTGACAGCGGCGAGTTCATTACGCCCGACGAGTGTGATTACCAGTTTCAGATGACCGGCGCGAAGGCCATGTTCAACGTCGGCTCGGTCGGCCAACCCCGCGACAGTGATCCGCGCGCCTGCTATGCCATCTTGGATGAAGCCGATGGAGTGACGGTCGAGTTCCGGCGGGTCGAATACCCGCGCGATATTACGGTCCAGAAAATCTATGATATCCCCAGCCTGGACAATATGCTGGGCGACCGATTGCGCAGCGGCCGGTAGCACGCGGACCGACCGATGCCCGAGTTGACTCCGAGCCCAATTCGTTCAGAGTTGGACGCAGGCTTCCGGGGGGCAGCTGTTTGGATCGCCGGTGGTCGGCAGGACGTCGGTGGTCGGCAGGAATCGAGCGTTGCAGCGGAGCGGCGTGTGGTGAAGCGAGCGGGACGTCGTTTTGAAACAGGAAGACACTAGGGTGATACGAGCGATTCTCAGCGACATTCACGGGAATCTTGAAGCGCTAACCGCCGTCCTTGATGATGCTCGACAGCAGGGTGCGTCGAGCTTCATTTGTTTAGGGGACGTGATTGGCTATGGGCCCAATCCGCGCGAGTGCATTGATCAAGTGATGCGCTTCGATGTGTGTATTCTGGGGAATCACGATCTCGGCGCTCTGTTTGACCCGGAGGGATTCAGTAGCGGAGCGGAACGGGCAATTTTCTGGACCCGGCAGCAACTGGAACATAGTGGCCAGGATCTCGCCGCGGCGGCACGACGTATCGAGTTTCTCGCTCAACTCCCAAGGAATGTCCAGGACGCCGGCCTGATGTTCGTCCATGGCTCGGCACGCAATCCGCTTAACGAGTACGTCTTTCCGGAAGATATCTACAACGCACGGAAGATGGACCGGATCTTCACGGTCATTCCCCGTCATTGCTTTCAGGGGCATACGCACGTGCCCGGCGTCTTCACCGACAATAAACAGTTTTTCAGCCCCGGTGAACTTTGCGGGGAATACGAACTGGGCGAAGGCAAGGTGATGATCAATACGGGCAGCGTTGGGCAACCTCGCGATGGTGATGCCCGAAGTTCCTACGTGTTGCTCGATCACCAGAGAGTCGAATTCCGTCGCGTTGAGTACCCTTTGGAGGAGACTGCCGAAAAGATCTACGCCATTGAGGAACTCGACAATTTCCTGGGGGACCGCCTCAAAGAAGGGCGGTAAGACCCATGGCGATTTGTGGATTCGGCCGATTCGTCGTGCCGACCAGGTGCGGTTAGCACCGCTCGAACCGGTGCTTACGATGGTCGGCACCCATAGTTCTTTCCTCAGGCTTGCAATAAAAAGACCCGACTCCAGAATAACGTCCTAGTTGCATCTCCCCAGCCGGGCGGACGGTGCTGACCCTCTCAAGCGCCCCGGCACTCCCGATTTTGCGAAGGCCAACGAACCGGTGGAAAAACGACTCGTCATATTCCTGGTCTGCTCCGTGTTGATCATGGTCGGCTACAGCGCCCTGCGAATCGCACTGGCCCCAGATCGACCGGTTGCTCAACAACCGGCCGCCAATAATAAGAAGGGAGCGGAGCCCAAGAAAGAGGAATTGCCGGGAAAGGATGCCGACGGTAAAGAGGCCGACAAGAAGAAAGGGGCTGACAAGAAGAAAGAGGGGGATACGGACACCGGTGAAAAAGGAGCCGAGTCGGGAAATGCAGTGGAGTCGCCCGATACGCCCGGTCCGAAAGGGGATCTCGAAGCCGACCCAGCCGTCGACGCGCACGAGGACGAACCGAAGAAACCGGTTGCTCCGTTGGTCTGGCCCGTGCTGGGATCATTCGCTCCTGACAGCCCTTACCGCTTAATGGTCACGTTGACCAACGAGGGCGCCGCAGTGGAACGGGTGGAACTGGTGCTTCGGGACAAAAAAGGGCGTCTGTTGTACCGCGACCTTGATGTGAAACGCGGCTATCTGGGTCTGCAGTGCAGAACAACGCCGGACGGCTGTCTGGTAATGGCGGTTGGGCCGGCGACGCCGGCAGCCCTGGCCAAGCCGAAGAACGGAGCCTGGAAGACCGGGCTGCGCGTGGGGGATCGGATCGTGTCGCTCGACGGTCGGGCCGTTCGGACCGACGCCGAGTTGGCTGAGAGGATCGCGGACTGTCGGCCGAGGCAGGAAATCCTGGTCGTGGCGAGCCGGATGGTCAACGGACAATTCGAACGGTGCGAATTTGGCTGCCGGTTGGTGCCGCGCCCCGTCATGTTGATCGAGTCGGAATCGGATGCGCTCGACGAGAAAATCGACTCGTTCCTGATGGGCATCAATCGAATGGGCGACCGCGAAACACGTTTCGGCGAAGATGAGTTGCCAGGAGTGACTTCGTTACGATCGTGCCGGTGGGAAATCCGTCGCTCCTCGGCCGAGGAAGTTGTTTTTGCTCAGAAAGTCGATGCCGGAGCCGATGGAGGTTCGTTGGAGTTCATCAAGCGATATCGACTTGTTCGTCCAAAGAAAGGGACGGAGGGGGACGTGAATGCGGCCGCCTACCATCTGACCCTTGGGCTAGAGATCCGAAACCTGGGCTCCAAGTCGTCCCAGGTCGGGTTTCATCTGGATGGGCCCAACGGATTGCCGACCGAAGGTTGGTGGTATTCCAATAAGATCCACCCGTCCTGGGGAGCGGCAGGAGCTCGCGACGTCATCTGGCGGGTTCACGACAAGCGGCATAGTCTGCGCAGCGCTTCACAGATTTACAAACAGGTGACCAAGGACGAGGGAGCTCGGATCGAATCCGTTCTGACCGACAAGCCGAGTCACGACGAAAGGACGTTAGATTACCTGGGAGTCGATACACAGTATTTTTCAGCGGTCCTGGTGGCCGGCGCCGTCGGGAAACCGACCACATTGACGTGCAGCCAGGCATATGCGATGCCGGTTGGCGAAGTGGGCGAGCTGAAAGGACGCAAGATTCGTTTGTTGAACTCGAGTTTTCGGCTGGAAAGTGAACCGGTGACGATCGAGGCGGGAAAGTCCTGGCAGCAGGATTACCAACTCTTTCTGGGGCCCAAGTCTCCGTCTTTGCTCTCGCAATACGGCCTGGAAGACATCGTTGAGTATGGGTGGTTTGGTTTCATCGCCCGACCGCTGTCCAAAGTGCTGCATTTTTTCTACGCCATCATTTCGAATTACGGATTGGCCATCATCTTGCTGACGGTGCTCGTCCGTGGTGCCATGTTCCCGGTCGGGCGCAAGGCCGCTCGCAACGCCCAGATGATGCAACAGATGGCGCCGGAAATGAAGAAGATCAAGGAAAAATACAAGAGCGATATGGAGAAGCAGGCACAGGCGCAGCGCGAACTGTGGAAGAAATACAATTTCAACCCGCTCGGCGGCTGCTGGCTGATGTTCCTGCAGATGCCGATTTTCATTGGTTTGTACCGATGCCTGTCGGTCGACATCGAATTGCGGCAGGCCTCGTTGATTCCCGGGCTCTCGTGGTGTTCGAACCTGGCCGGCCCGGATATGGCTTTCCTGTGGAAGCCTTATGGACCTGGCATGTTGACCAGCGAGACGGGTTGGCTCGGGCCCTACTTCAATATCCTGCCTGTGATCACCATCATCCTCTTCATCGCTCAACAAAAGCTGTTCACGCCTCCAGCGACTGACGATCAGTCGAAGATGCAGCAGTCGATGATGAAGTACATGATGATTTTCATGGGCGTGCTGTTCTTCAAGGTAGCTGCCGGGCTCTGCCTCTATTTTGTCGCCTCGAGCCTGTGGGGAATCGCTGAACGAAAAATGTTGCCTCCCCCCGATATGAAATCGCTGCAGGAACAGAAGCCCAAGAAAAAGTCGTGGCTGGAACGGATGAGGGAAAAGCAGGCACCGGATCGAGCGGCCATCGCCCGCGAGCGTCGCAAGCGACAGACGCGTCGAGGCTAAGGAACACCGTGCCGGCATTGGCCCCGCGGCGACCGTCTGCCCGTTG
This sequence comes from uncultured Pirellulaceae bacterium, assembly GCA_964395615.1. Lineage (GTDB taxonomy): Bacteria > Planctomycetota > Planctomycetia > Pirellulales > Pirellulaceae > CAYNDU01. The sequence continues at coordinate 5,731 of CAYNDU010000087.1, forward strand.
CAACGCCGAACGGACGACCCCAGTTGAGGACGAGTCAGGTGATCGGCGATCTGAATGAAACGATCGTGGCGATCGCCACCGCGCCGGGTGGCGCCGTACGCGGTGTGGTGCGTGTGAGCGGAATCGATGCCCTGGCGTGCGTGCGCCGCTGCTTTGAGCCGGCGAGCGAACTCGAATGGGACACTCTCCATCGAGCCCAGAACGTTTCGGGTTCGCTGCAATTGCCACCGCCCTTGGGTGACTTGACCGCTGAGATGTATGTCTGGCCGACGCAACGTAGCTACACGCGCCAACCGACGGTTGAGCTGCATCTTTGCGGCGCCCGGCCGGTCCTCGATGCGACGGTGCGTCTGCTTTGCATGGCCGGTGCACGCCTTGCTCGCCAAGGTGAATTCACTCTCCGGGCATTTCTGGCAGGCCGAATCGACTTGACTCAGGCCGAGGCGGTTTTGGGGGTGATTGATGCGGACAACGGTGCCGCTTTACAGGTGGCATTGACGCAGCTGGCCGGCGGCCTGCGCCAACCGCTGGACGCGCTTCGCGATCAATTGCTCGATCTTCTGGCTCATCTCGAAGCAGGGCTCGATTTCGTCGAGGAAGATATCGCGTTCGTGACCGACGAACAGTTGCTCGAAGGACTTGCAACGGCGAGGCAATCGGCCGACCAACTGCTGCATCAGATCGGTCGGCGTCAGTACGCCGACGACATTCCACGCGTTGTCCTTCGGGGGTGGCCCAACGTGGGAAAGAGCAGCCTGTTCAATGCGCTGGCGGGCCGGAATGCGGCGCTTGTCTCCCGTCGCGCCGGTACGACCCGCGATTACGTCACTTGCCACGTGCCGGGGCACGCCGGCCCCTTCCTGTTGGTCGATACGGCCGGCACGGTCGACGGTCGTGCCGGAGTAGACGGTGATGCTCAACGCGCCGCCGTATCCCAGTATGAACAGGCTAGCGTTGAACTGGTCTGTCTGGATCGTTCGCGGCCGTTCCAAGCAGGTGAATCGGAACGGTTACTTACTCCTACGACCGGCGCACGCGTGATTGTCTGGACAAAGGCCGATCTGGCATCCAAGGACCGGAACGCACCACAATTATCAGGGAACGGGCCCGCAACGAACGGTCCCGCAACGAACGGTCCGAAATCAAACTCGGCCGAGTTCCCCTGCGCCGACCGCTGGCCGGAAGTCCTCACCAGCAGCGTCACCCGACAGGGAATGGAATCGTTGAAGGCAGTCATCGACGAACAGCTGACCGCGCATCAACCGGTAGGTGACGTGGTGCCGAGCACGGGGGAACGGTGTCGAGCCAACTTGACCGGTGCGCTGGATGCCCTGGACCGGGCCCATGATCTGGTGGAACAGCAAGGGGGTGAAGAGCTGGTGGCTGCCGAGATACGGCATGCCATCGACGGGCTGGGCGAGGTGGCCGGCCGAATCTACACCGACGATATCCTCGATCGGGTCTTCAGCCGGTTCTGCATTGGAAAGTAATCCCCTCTGTTAGCGGGTGGGGTTTGCAATGCAGCGAGGGCGGTGATACCTTGCAAGTTGAACTGTGATGCCGGACGGCGGATCGAACTTCGCGTCGAGCTACCGAGCCGGCCGACGATTGTCCAACGTCTTGCCGAGAGTGTGCCGCGACGTTGAACGAGCCGCGTGCGCGATGTCCTACCTGTGATGATCCCGATCGTTCCTTGCCATTCAGGTCGAACTTGGCGGTCAGGTCGATCCTGGCGGTCGACTTGCCGAATGTGTTGGGATCGGAGGGAGCGTCGTCGGAATCAACCTTCGGCGTTTAACCAGCCAGTCAAAGGAGTTTCTGTATGTCTCATCGAACGAATCGTCGCGATTTTGTGAAGTTGACCGCGGCGGCCGGCGCCGGATTCTGGGCAGCCGGGGGTGTGAGTCCTCGTGAAAGTCGTGCCGCGATCGAAACGATCAATTTCGCGTGCATTGGGGTGGACGGCAAGGGTAAGTCCGATTCGGCGGACTGTGAGAAGAACGGCAACATTGTCGCCATTTGCGATATCGATGATCAACACTTGGCGAAGGGCGCTGATCGACCGGGATTCGAGAAAGCGAAACAGTTCAACGACTGGCGCAAGATGTTTGACGAAGTGGGCAAGTCGATTGATGCCGTGACGATCAGCATTCCTGACCACAGTCATGCCGTGGCAACGGCTCGTGCGATCAAGATGGGCAAAGCATGTTACACGCAAAAGCCGATGACCCACGCGATTTCCGAGGCCCGCAAACTGGGCGAGTTGGCGACGGAGTACAACGTTGCGACACAGATGGGAAACCAGGGGACGGCCTTGTCCGAGTTGCGCAAGGGTGCTGCCGCCGTCAAATCGGGCGTCATTGGCAATGTCCAAGAAGTGCACGTGTTTACGAATCGCCCCATCTGGCCGCAAGGTGTCGGACGACCGACCGAAACGCCACCCGTCCCGTCGAATGTGCATTGGGACCTCTTCCTCGGCCCGGCACCCTATCGACCGTATCACCCGGCCTACCACCCGTTCAAATGGCGTGGCTGGTGGGATTTCGGGACCGGTGCCTTGGGCGACATGGCTTGCCACACGGTGAATATGCCCTACGCCGCTTGTGATCTTAAGGATCCGGTGTCCGTGCACGCACGCACGGCTGGACATAACCGTGAAACCTATCCTGGTTGGTCGGTCATCGACTTTGAGTTTCCTGCCACCAAGACGCGACCCGGTGTTAAAATGGTCTGGTACGACGGCAAGAAACTGCCTCCGATCGAATTGCTCGAGGACAAAACCCTGGCCAGTTGCCCGGCGTTGGTGAAGGCACTTAGCTGGACACCGGCATCGAAGAACCGGATGAAGACAGGTGCCCTGCTCATTGGTGATAAAGGGGCCTTGTTCGGCGAAGGCGATTACGGGAACAAGATGTACTTCATCGGTGTCGATGAGCCGAAGGACTTGGAGTACACGGAGTCGCCGGGCCATTTCAAGGAATGGGTCAACGCCATCAAGGGCGGGGCACCGGCCATGTCGAACTTCCCCGGTTACGCCACCGGTTTGACCGAGACGATCTTGCTCGGGAACCTGGCGGTTTGGGCCGATGGAAAGAAGGTCGAGTGGGATGCTCGTAAGCTGGTTGCGACCAACGCTCCTGAATTGCAGAAGATTGTCTTTCCCGAGTATCGCAAGGGATACTCGCTCTAGCCCGACGTTGCCCACGCGGCAACCGAGCAGAACACGTGCCGCGATGATCGAGCCCCGCCGGGGCCGCGATTCGCGGCATTTTTGTTGCCGGCGAGGGCTCTTGGCGGAACCGTGTTATGAGCCAAGTGAAGCGATGGGTGTCGTCATCCGGTCAGCATCCGCTTCCGCCCGGCATCTGCGGCGACGATCGTGACACGTATTCCAATCCCGGTTCGGCACATCGTATGTACGCTTCATCCTTTCCGGCCCGTTCCCGTGCGCCGGCCGCTCGTTTGGCTTACGCGGTCATGATCGCCGTCGCTGCCCTCTTCGCCTCAGCCTGTCTCCCGTCGACGGCTCGTGAGCCCGGGGATCCCGCCGAAGACACGCCGGCCCAAAACGGGGCCGAAGACACGCCGGCCCAAAACGGGGCCGAAGACACGCCGGCCCAAAACGGGG
>CAYNDU010000087.1:9585-13437 GCA_964395615.1 uncultured Pirellulaceae bacterium
GCCGAAGACACGCCGGCCCAAAACGGGGCCGAAGACACGCCGTGGTCCGATGCGGCCCGCTCTAAGAACGACATCCGAACACTCGACCAGATTGCACTGGAGTTGTTTCCGGACGAGTGCTTATCGCCTGGTCGCGCCGAGATCGAGCAGTGGTTCGCCAAGACCGCCGGCGAGACGTCGACGATGCGCGAGATACGTGGTCGTAGCGGCGTGGCCTGGAGACTGGATGGATTTCACCAACTGCGCTGCCCCTGGACTGAGCAGTCAATGGTGCGCGTCGGTCTGGGGCCCCAGCAACGCGTACTGTGGCATCTATTCGGTGGTGATTCCGGGGTCACGCTCGCGTTGGATGCCGGCGGTCGTCGGATAACGGCCTATCGGACCACTCGAGCACCCAACGCAAAACGGCCTCAAAGTTACGTTCTGGCCGCTGACGATGGCGGCCGCTGGCGCAGAACGTCGAGAGTTTCGTCGTTGGTCCTTTCGATGCGATTCCTGGAACACGAGCTGATCGTTGGCCACGGCGATGTTGAATTACTGAGAGTCGCCATGGCCGCCGTGCCGGAGGAAGTCTATGTCGAGGGGCGTCTTCAAGTCGAAGGTATCGAGTGGCTCCGTTACACCAAACCTCTGACGGGACGTAAAAGAGGATCGCAGTCCTTGCGCTCTTTGACTCAGCGGCCATCCGACCTGCATTGGTCGCTTCAGATCCCGGACGGCGCTGAGTTTGCTCGTATCAACGAGAGCATGGTTCGGTTGTCAGCGAATCAGGCCGCCAAGCCGGCCTGGATCACAACACCGTTACTCCTAAACGGTCCATCCGAGGTGCTGGTTGAGCTCGACGAAGTATCGGCCGGGACCGGCCTGTTCCTGGCGGCCGACGCGTCGGACCAGCCGCGACAGGTCATTCGATTCCTGAGCAACCGTAGGGCCGACGGCAATCGAGGTGCCGCCCAGACATGCGCTTCGATTGGCTACGGGGCGACGGACGTCTCGCCATTAACTTGGGGGCCCATCAATCGGAAGGACATTCCAAGCATCGGTCGGCACACGTGGGTGCGGATTCTCGTGGGTGCTGGAGTCACACGCTGGTGGGTGGGGACCGATGGAGTGCATTGGGCCGAGCCGGACCGCCCGATGTCGATGGCCAAGGCGAAAGCAACTCGGCTGGGTCTGTTCGTGAATTCACGCAATGGGCCGGCGGGCATGACGGTCAGACAGTTGATCGTGCGTCCATTGCCCGCATTCGCAGCGCTCTTGCCGCCCGACCTTGCTCCCTTGGCGGTCGACGCGGTGGGCGGACCTGACGACCTGGACGAGTGGTCGCGGCAGATCGAAGCACGTCGCCCTCCCGATCGGTCGGCGACGGACTGGTGGTTGGCCACTGCCGCCGTCGTGTTGGGCCAGGGGTGTTCCGAAGAGTTGGGTCTGAGGCTTGTCAACGACCTGGTAGCCCGCTTGGGCGATCCTTCCATCCCGTTGGACGACCGGTTTGATTTGCTCGATGAGGCAGTCCTTTTGACGTCGGGCCGATTACCTAAGGGCGAAGTCCGCACCTATGTGGACCGGTACTTTCAACTCGCTCAGGCCGATTGGGCAGTCACCGGCAACGGTCCGTTAAGCACGATTCGGCTTCGAATGATGGAAGCCGAGTTTGGTCGATCGCAATCGATCTACTGGGAGCGGTATCCGGCGGCCCGAACGGAGTTGCTCCAGTTGCTCTACACGGACCAATGGCAGTCGTTGCGCCGCGAATTGCGCATGCGGCGTTTCTTTCATCTGTCCGACACCGACCCGTTGACGGTCTGGCTCGACCGATTGTCGTCCGGGCGACTTCGCGAGCGCGATTTGTTTCGTGGCGTTTCGATACAGCCGGTAGTTTGGCGACATCCTTGGAGCGACGATTTCTCGCGCGAAGTCTATAACGTGATTGCCGAGTTTGATGCGATGCTGCGCGGCAATACTTGGGACGAAGCGGCGGCAATTGTCATGGATTCGGAAAAGATGTCACGATCGGGGATCGCGCCGGCGCCGGGCGAATCCAACCTGTTTGTCAGCGTGCCGGCGATGGTGCGAATGGCCAAGGAGGACCACCCTGAACTGATTCGCAGCCTGGATAAGGTCCAGGGCCCACTTGCAAAGCTGCGCATCGGGCGGGCGATCGAACAGGGGAACCTGGAACAGGTCAAGCAGATGGCCGAACAACTTTACGGGACGGAAGCTGCCGAGTCGGCTTGGACATGGTTTGGCGACCAGGAACTTGCCCGCGGCCGCTGGCAGAAGGCGTTGGATCTGTACCAGCAGGCTGCTCGCGGGCGGCCGGTCGAATCGAGCCCTGATCTTGCGGGCCGCATGCTGATCGCGTCGGCGTATGGAGGAAGAAAACTGGAATTAACTGTCGACAATGAAGTGCACTTTGGTGAAACCACTATGACGCCCGAGGAGTTGTTGCGGACCGTTTCTCAACTGATCGCCCGAGAGCGGCCGACCGAATCGGACCCCGAGCGAATTCCAGATCGCGACAAGTCCCCGGACGCGCTGCCGCGATTCGAGGTGACGCGACCGATTGAACTGGTCAGACGCGAACCGTTGGACTTGCGTTCAATCGATTACACCAAGGTACGAGTTCCTCCGCCATACGATCGTGCCTGTGATTGGTATGGACTGCAGGTGACGGGAGTGCTTGTCGACAACGTGTTGTGCGTTGGAGATCGTTTCAGTTGGAAGGCAATCGGCCCGAATAAAAATGGCATTGCGTGGAAATCCAGTTGGACCACGCCTCAGCCAAAGGAGTTATCCTGGCCGGCGATTGGCATGCGGCCGCTCGTGGTCAGGCAACGCCTGATCACACGGCGGCTGGTACGAGATGCACCGCACTTGATCTGCCTGAATGTGACTGATGGGAAGATCGCCTGGACTTCCGACGGAGCGAAGCAGCCCTTTGTATCGGACCCCTATTGGTTCGACGAGCAGTTGGTTTGTGTGAGTTCCGACCCCCGTGAAGCTGTTGACGGGATGCTGCGTTTGAATTACCTGGACGTTGATACGGGTCAGATCTCTCGCTCGGTTCCCCTTGTGCGTCTACGCGACAGTTGGTGGGATCGGCGATGTTGTCAGGTCTTGTCTGCGGGGGACCGGCTTTTCATCACACTGGGTGGTGTCACGCTCGCCGTACGAAGCGATGGCCGGCTGCAGTGGGTGCGCTCGTCGACCGCCTTGCCCCCTGCCGTCGACGAGCGTTTGGCTCGCCAGAGGCATGCGCCGCCGCTTCTCACCGGTACGCGATTGATCGTCACTCAACCGGGGGTGCCGACGGTCGAGTGTCTCGACGCGGTCACGGGGCGTCTGCATTGGCAGACGGTCATCCCCGACATTCTTCGCCTGGTATCCGTTGACGAGCAGCGGGTCTTGGTTCTGACCGATGGGGGCATCGTCGCTCAAGATCTTGCCGACGGCAGGAGGGTCTGGCAGCGCGATTTCCACGACGTTCGGTCGGCGTTCGCGACCGAGGGAGAACGTGCGGTCGTCGTCATCGACCGTATCCCGGTGGCAGGAAAAGGAAAGCTGCACCAGATTACCTTCCATTGGCTTGACGGAGGGACCGGTGCGATCACACGATCGGCAGAAATTGAGGAACTGTCGTCGACGGCACCCGTGTGTCGCCCATTGTCGATCACCGCATCACGATGGGATTTCTTGTGGGGCGATGACACGAAGCCGGGCGAAAGGCAAGTGCTCACGATCCGGCCCGTTCTTCCGTGAGGAGGGCGGACGCTGTTATGGGATGTGCCGTTTTGAACGGGTGCAGGAACGGGCTCGTTTTGGGTGGACGTATTATTCAGCGCGATCTTG
>CAYNDU010000088.1:0-13434 GCA_964395615.1 uncultured Pirellulaceae bacterium
GGAATCTCCAGTGAACACCTTGCTCAGCCCAACCGCTACGGAAGCTCGTTCCTGCTCTCGACGTTGCCCCACCCGCACGGACCGGTTGCATCACAGGGGGGTTTCAGGTCACAATGGAAGGCGTGTGCATTCCTGGCTAGTTCGTTTCGGCAGACCTCCGTTTTCTGTTGGTCACACCTCGACCGCTCGTCCGGTTGATGGAAGGACGTCGGCGACAGGTCCGCCCGGCGCGCCGGGCGATTCTCAGAAGAAGACGCTTTTGCGAGTGGAAATGAAGACGCGAACAAACGGCGTGGTCGGCGGACTGATGATCGTGTTGTCTTGCTCGATCTCTGGGCGAGCGGCTCCACCGTCGAATCCGCGAACCATACGCTTTGACCAGGAAGTTCGTCCCATTCTGGCCGACCGTTGCTTTCCCTGTCACGGCCCGGACGCGGAGACCCGAGAAGCGGACCTGCGTCTCGATATCGAATCGGGTGCGTTTGCGGCGGTCGACGACGGCATGTGGGCATTTCGCGCGGGCGATCTCGAGCACAGCGCGGCTTTTCAGCGCATGACGAGTTCGGACGAGGACGAACGGATGCCGCCATCCGATTCCAAGCTCGAGTTGTCGCCGAATGAAATCGCAACGATCGGAACCTGGATCGAACAGGGAGCCGCCTGGAATCAGCACTGGGCCTTTCGACCCATTCAGCTACCGGCTCGTCCCTCGGTGGCTCGTTCTGAATGGCCACGAAACGACATCGATTACTTTGTTCTTGCTCGGCTGGAGGCGTCAGGCATTGCTCAGGCGTTGCCGGCCGCTCGCCGGCAGCTGATACGTCGCGTGACCTGGGATCTCACGGGGCTCCCTCCGACTCCTGACGAAACGGCGGCGTTTCTGGCGGACGATTCAGACGACGCATACGAGCTTCTTGTAGATCGCCTTCTGGATTCGCCCCGTTTTGGCGAGCGTATGGCAAGCGACTGGCTTGATTTGGCCCGCTACGCGGATACGTACGGGTACCAGGCCGACGTTTATCGAGCGGTCTGGCCGTGGCGTGACTGGGTCGTGAATGCGTTCAATCGGAACATGCCGTTCGACGAGTTCGTCACCTGGCAACTGGCCGGCGACCTCTTGCCCAACGCCACACAGGAGCAGATCCTGGCAACGGCCTTCAATCGCCTGCATCGCCAGACGAACGAAGGAGGCAGCGTGGAGGAGGAATTTCGCGTTGCGTACGTCAACGATCGCGTCAATACGTTCGCCACAACGATGCTCGGTTTGACACTGCAATGCGCTCGATGCCATGACCACAAGTTTGACCCCGTGACACAGCACGAATACTACGAGTTGTCGTCCTTTTTCAACAACATTGACGAGTCAGGTCTTTACTCGCACTTTACCGACGCCGTGCCGACTCCCACGTTACTCTTGACCGACCAGTCCGTTCGGAAGAAGACGGAAGCTCTTGATTCACAAATCGAAGCTGCGGTATTGGAGTATCGCGAATTGCAGGCAGAGCGCATACCGCAGTTTGCGCTGTGGCTGGGTAAATCGCGGAGCACGGCGTCGGTGCAGCCGCCGATCGGCGATTATTCGTTCGACGAGATCAAGGACGGCCACGTGGCGAATCGACGAGAGGAGTCAACGCCCGGCACACTTTCCGAATCGCCCCAATTGGTCCCCGGCAAATCGGGCCATGGGCTCTTGTTGAGTGGAGAGAACAACGTCAGCGTACCGATCGGCGGTAATCTGACACGAAACGAACCGTTTTCCATTGCGATCTGGATCAACACGCCGGATGTAAAAGATCGAGCGGTGATTCTTCATCGATCGAGGGCCTGGACCGATGCCGGAAGTCGCGGGTACCAGTTGCTTATCGAAGATGGTTGCCTGAGCGCCTCGCTAATCCACTTTTGGCCGGGTAACGCGATCCGAATTCGCGCGAGTCAACCGGTTGCGATTGGCGAGTGGGTTCACGTGGTCATGTCGTACGACGGGTCAAGCCGAGCTGACGGATTGAAGATTTACACCAACGGGCGTCTTGCAGATTGCACAGTTGTTCGCGACCACTTGTACAAGAACATCACCGGTGGTGGTGCCACTACACTGACCGTAGGCCAACGATTTCGCGACCGCGGTTTCAAAGGGGGTCGCGTTGACGAATTGCAAATCTACGACCGATGCCTGGTACAACTGGAGGTGGCGCAACTATATGACGAGTCGGCGTTGGAAAAACTTGTTCGAATTCCGACCGGCCAGTTAACCGAGGCGCAGCGCAAGCAATGGCGTGACTATTACTTTGCTCGGGTCGACGAACAGGTATCAGCCGCGCAGAAACGACTGGCGTCGTTGCGTCTGGAACGACACAAGTGCGTCGACGCGACACCCGAAATCATGGTCATGTGCGAGATGCCGAAACGCCGAGCGACTTACGTTCTGCGTCGTGGTGTTTACAGTGCTCGAGCAGAGCAGGTCGCGGCGGGCGTCCCGGCCTGTCTGCCTCCGTGGCCGGACGGCGCCCCAAAGAACCGACTTGGCCTGGCACGCTGGGTGACCGACCCCCAACACCCGCTATTGGCTCGTGTAACCGTGAATCGCCTGTGGCAAGCGGTTTTCAGTCGTGGCCTGGTTGAAACGGCGGAAGACCTGGGCAGCCAGGGGGCATCCCCCAGTCATCCGGAACTGTTGGACTGGCTGGCAAGGACGTTCATTGAATCGGGTTGGGACGTCAAATCCATGATGCGCCGATTGGTCACCAGCGCGACATATCGGCAAGCCTCGACGGGCGTCCCTGTCGTGATCGAAGACGATCCGGACAACCGGCTGCTCGCGAGTTTCCCACGCCATCGGCTTTCCGCAGAGATGTTGCGTGACGGAGCCTTGTATGCCGGCGGGCTGCTCGTGGAAAAAAGAGGTGGCCCTCCGGTCAAGCCGTACCAGCCCGAGGGTCTTTGGAGAGAAAAGTCGGGAAAGGTCTACCGGCGCGATGTTGGCGAGGGGAGTCACCGACGGAGTCTGTACGGGTATTGGAAGCGCACGTCCCCACCACCGTCGATGATGATCTTCGATGCCGCGAAACGGGACGTCTGCGTCGCAAGGCGCCAACAAACGGCCACACCTCTGCAAGCCCTCGTCTTGTGGAATGACCCACAATACGTCGAGGCCGCAAGGGGACTGGCGTTGCGGATACTTTCGAGCGGCTCGCCGGGGGAACCGGCCGAACAAGCTGCACGAGCCTTTCTCTGGCTGACAGGGCGTCCGCCCGAACCCGACGAACGCGTCATCCTCGAACAATTGTATCGAGAACAGTTCGAGTATTTTCAGAAGCGTCCGGACGAGACGACCGCCTTCCTATCCATCGGCGATTTGAAAGTCCCCGAAAAAATAGATCAGAAGCGCTTGGCAGCGCTAAGCGCGGTCACGCAAACACTCTTGAGTTATGATGAGACGATTACCGTGCGATAGCCCCAAGCGGCTCGTGTCCCGTCGGCCCGCGAACCAACGGGGCCATTGAATTAAAGGCAGATCATGACAAGAGAAATCGTCAACGATGCAGAATCGGAGGAATCGGCCTTCCGGCCGTCACGCCGCCGTTTCCTGTCGAGGACCGGGTTTAGTCTGGGATCGATGGCCCTCGGCCAGCTGCTGGCCGGAGAATCAAAGGCCGCGGAAACGACTCGCGCAAGGCCCGGCGTACTGAACCAATTGCATTACCCGCCTCGTGCCAAGCGGGTGATCTACTTGTTCATGAGCGGTGGTCCGTCGCAGCTTGATCTATTTGACTATAAACCCTTGCTGAATAAGGAAAACGGCAAGGAGTTACCCGACTCCGTTCGACGAGGCCAGCGGCTGACCGGCATGTCAGGCAACCAGGCGTCGCTGCCGTTGGCGGGCTCGATTTTCAAGTTTGAACAGGCGGGAGCGGCCGGATCCTGGATCAGTGACCTGCTGCCGCATACAAGGAAGGTCATCGACGAACTTTGCATCGTTCGTTCGATGTACACCGAAGCGATCAATCACGACCCGGCGATCACGTTCTTCCAAACCGGCTCGCAAATTGCCGGCCGCCCGTCGATCGGCGCATGGTTGAGTTACGGCTTGGGTTCGATAAACGACAACCTGCCCGCGTTTTGCGTGTTGGTGACGAAGGACAAAGGGGGTCAACCCTTATATGCAAGACTCTGGGGAAGCGGATTTCTGCAGTCGATTCACCAGGGTGTTCAATTCCGATCCGGGCAATCGCCGGTACTCTACCTGAAGGATCCGGCGGGAATCTCGTCCGAAAACCGGCGAAAGATGCTCGACCGTTTGCAGGAGTTGCACCAACACGAGCTCGCCCGCACCGGGGACCCGATGGTCGCGGCCCGAATCGATCAGTACGAGATGGCGTTCCGAATGCAAACGTCGGTACCGGAGGTCACGGATACGTCAAGCGAACCGGACCACGTTTTTGACCTTTATGGGCCCGACGCTCGGAACCCCGGCACGTTCGCCGCCAACTGCCTGTTGGCTCGGCGATTGGCCGAACGTGGCGTTCAGTTCATCCAGTTGTTCCACCAGGGGTGGGATCAACACGGCAATCTTCCCGGCGGCATTCGCCGACAATGCAAAGATACGGACCAACCGGCGGCCGGCCTGATTCAGGATCTTAAACAACGAGGCATGCTGGACGACACGCTGGTGGTGTGGGGCGGTGAATTCGGACGCACCAACTACAGCCAGGGAAAACTGACGGCCACGAATTACGGACGCGACCACCATCCCCGGTGCTTCACCATGTGGATGGCAGGAGGTGGAGTGCGACCAGGGATTGTCTTTGGAGAGACCGATCCATACGGATACAATATTGTCGACCGTCCGGTGCATGTACATGATCTGCATGCCACGATGTTACGTGCGTTGGGCATCGACCATGAACGTCTGACATACAAACACCAGGGACGTCGCTACCGACTGACCGATGTGGCTGGACGGGTGGTGGACGACCTGCTTACGTGAATTCAAAGCAACGATCACGGTTCCAACCCTGTTCTGGCGGAGGACCTTAGCGGTGACAACGAAAAGAAGAGAAACATCGGACGGTACGTCACGGCGGCGAGACCTGAACCGCCTCGGTGGACGGACTCCATTGACTCTGGTTCTGACTCTTACCGTGTTATTCGGCACAGGCGGTGCGCTGAGTGCCGCAAACAAGGCCTCTCGAGTCGATTTCAATCGCGACATCCGTCCTTTGCTCTCGGACAAGTGCTTCAAGTGCCATGGTCCGAGCGAGAAGGACCGGGAAGCCGGCCTGCGACTGGATCAGCAGGAGAGTGCCATGAGCGAGGCGGATTCGGGCGAAATCCCGATCGTTCCGCACAAGCCGGATACGAGCGAGTTGCTGCAGAGACTGCTCATGGACGACCCCGATATGCGGATGCCGCCGGCGACCAGCAACAAGTCGGTTTCCAAGGAAGAAATTGCGACGATTCGGAAGTGGATCGAGCAGGGAGCGCCGTGGGCCGGCCATTGGGCATTCACACCTCCGGTCCAGGCTCGGTTGCCTGACGTCAAGGACGAGGCCTGGCCCCGCAACGCGATTGACGCTTTCGTCCTGGCCCGCCTGGAACGTGAAGGCCTCGAGCCGGCTCCCGAAGCCGATAAGGTGACGTTATTGCGTCGAGTGACCTTGGATCTGACCGGCCTGCCTCCGACTCGCGAAGAAGTGAAGGCGTTTCTCGAGGACGAATCTCCCCAGGCATACGAACGCGTTGCTGATCGGCTGCTGGCCTCCGAGCGCTACGGCGAACACATGGCCCGTTTCTGGCTGGATGCTGCCCGTTACGGCGACACACACGGTCTGCACCTGGACAACTATCGCGAGATGTGGCTCTATCGCGATTGGGTCATTGGCGCTTTCAATCGAAACCTCTCTTTTGACCAGTTCACCATTCATCAACTGGCGGGCGACTTACTTCCAGATTCGACGGACGAACAACTGATCGCAACGGGCTTGCTACGCAGCCACGTAACGACCAATGAAGGTGGCTCGATCAAGGAAGAGGTCTACGTCCGCAACGTCGATGATCGTGTGGTTACAACCGGCACCATGTTTCTCGGCCTGACATTTGAATGCACACGTTGCCACAACCACAAGTACGATCCGATCACGATGAAGGACTTCTATTCGATGTTCGCGTACTTCAACAACATGGACGGCCCCGCGATGGACGGAAATCGCAAAGACCCGCCGCCCGTTTTGCGAGTCATGACCGCCGAGCAGAAGCAGACGCTGGCCGACCTGAAGGATCAGAAATCGGATCTATCGAAAGACGCCGCGGCCCAACTGGCGGCGATCGAGTACGCCGAGCCAAAGGACGAGAATACGGGCAAGCAGGTTCGTGAAAGTGAGACCGTCTGGATCGACGATGATCTGCCGAAAGGGGCGAACGCTCAGGGCGACTGGAAGTGGGTCTCCGATCCCGATCCTGTTCTGAGCGGCAAGAAAGCCTCGACGCGCACCGCGAAGGGGTTGAGCCAGCATTTCTTTGACCGGGCACAACCACTGGTCGTCGACCAGGACCAGACGTTTTTCGCGTCCGTCTATTTGGATCCCGAGAATCCTCCCCTGGAAATCATGCTTCAGTGGAATGACGGATCGTGGGAACACCGGGCCTACTGGGGTGAGAACAAGATTGACTGGGGAAAAGACAAGTCCGCCAGTCGGAAGCGGCTCGGCGATCTTCCGGAAACGGGAAAATGGGTGCGTTTGGAAATCCCGGTCGAGGCCGTTGGACTGAAGACGGGCTCCAAAATCAATGGATGGGCGTTCACTCAATTTGACGGGACCGTCTATTGGGACCGGGCCGGCGTTGTGGGTCGCAAGGTGTCCTACTTGTCGCAACTCGCATGGGAAAAGGATCAGCAGTCTGCGGGTGCCAAAACGCTCCCAAAACCGATTCAGACGATCATGAAAAAGACTCTGGAAAAGCGAACCGATTCCGAAACGCGGAAACTGCTCGAACACTTTATCCAGAACGTCTACGCGCCGACCCGCCAACGGTTCACCGATCTCAAGTCGAAGCAGGACGCGATCGATCGTCAGATCGCAGATCTGAACAAGCAAGCGCCGACAACACTGGTCTTTCGAGAGAAGGCTGAACCTCGAAAGGCCTACGTACTGGAGCGCGGTGAGTACGATCGGCAACGGGATGAGGTGCAGCGAGCGGTGCCCGAAATGCTGCCGGCGCTGCCGGACGGTGCACCCAACAACCGGCTCGGCCTGGCCCAATGGCTGGTCGATCCAGCCAACCCGCTCACCGCGCGGGTGACCGTGAACCGGTTGTGGCAGCAAGTTTTTGGCGTCGGTATTGTCAAGACGGCCGAGGATTTCGGTTCACAGGGAGAGCCACCGAGTCATCCGCAATTGCTCGACTGGCTTGCGGTTCAGTTCGTCAACGACGGTTGGGATGTCAAGAAGACGATGAAACGATTCGTGATGTCGACAACCTACAGACAGGCATCGCAAGTGGGAGCAGTGAAATACGGCCGCGATCCGGAGAACCGTCTCCTTGCCCGTGGGGCACGGTACCGCCTGGATGCCGAGACACTCCGTGACCAGGCCTTGTCTGTAAGCGGGCTGCTCGACGGCCGGATCGGCGGACCAAGCGTCAAGCCTCCTCAACCAGACGGAATCTGGTTTGCCGTTGGCTACAGCGGATCGAACACCGTTCGGTTCAAGGCCGACGTCGACCCCGAAAAGGTACACCGTCGAACGCTGTACACGTTTATCAAGCGAACGGCACCCCCTCCGGAATTATCGACGCTCGACGCGCCCTCTCGCGAGTCATGTACGGTGCGTCGCGAGCGGACCAATACACCGTTACAGGCGTTGCTGTTGATGAATGACGTGCAGTACTTCGAATGCGCCGGCGGCCTGGCTCGACGGGCGACCGGTAATGTCGAAGGGACCCCGCCGCGGATAGCAGCCACGATGTACGAACTGGCCACCTGCAACCCACCCGACGCAGAGATGTCGGAAGTTCTGCTATCGGCCTATCGCGATTTTCTATCCGTCTATCGGAAGAACGAAGATGCCGCCCGGAAGACGCTAGAGGCGGCAGGTTTCGACATGGAAAAGGAACAGGACGCCGCGCAACTGGCCGCCTGGACCATGGTCGGCAACCTCGTTCTGAACCTGGATCAGGTACTTTGCAAGTAACCGTTTGACCGTTAACAAACAAGGCGAATCACTCGCCGATTCCGTCGTTGCCGCCCACCGCAGCAATGGCGGCAATGGAACGAACCGCTTCGATTAATTCTTCACGGCCGTCGTAAGGGGACGCATGATGGATCCCGTTAGAGAACACATTCAGGCAGTCACACGTCGGCACTTTTTTGGACGGTCGGCAATAGGCTTGGGTGGCGCTGCCCTCGCCTCGCTTTTGCCGGGCACGACTCTCGGCGGTGCTCCTGAGAAACGGTCTGGAGGCCTGCCCGATTTGCCTCATTTTGCGCCGAAGGCAAAACGGGCCATCTATCTGTTCATGGCGGGTGCACCTTGCCAACAGGACCTCTTCGATTTCAAACCGAAGATGGACGAATTGTTCGACAAGGATTTACCCGAATCGATTCGGCAGGGTCAGCGACTGACGACGATGACGAGCGGTCAAGCTCGCTTTCCCATCGCACCATCCAAATTCAAATTCAAGCAACACGGTCAGAGCGGCGCGTGGGTCAGCGAGTTGCTACCGAATACGGCAAAGATGGTCGACGATCTGGCCATCGTCAAGAGTCTGTACACGGAGGCCATTAACCACGATCCGGCCATCACGTACATTTGCACCGGCCATCAACTTCCCGGTCGACCGAGCTTGGGAACCTGGCTCAGCTACGGCCTTGGGACTCTCAATGAAAACCTGCCCGCCTTTGTCGTGCTGACGGCCACGTGGACCGGGCGAAAGGAAGCACAGGCGTTGTTCAACCGATTGTGGGGATCGGGGTTTTTACCCAGCAAACACCAGGGGGTGGCACTTCGGAGCAAGGGGGATCCCGTCCTGTTCCTGTCGAACCCGGAAGGAGTCGACGCGCAAGTGCGTCGGCGCATGCTCGACGCGCTGGCCATTGCGAATCAAAAGACTTTGCGTCAAATTGGTGACCCCGAGACCGAGGCTCGAATTGCGCAATACGAAATGGCATACCGAATGCAGACGTCGGTGCCCGACTTGACGGATATCTCGGACGAATCAAAGCACGTTCTGGAGATGTACGGCCCTGATGTCGAGAAGCCGGGGACGTTCGCGGCCAGTTGTCTGCTGGCTCGCAGGATGGCTGAGCGAAATGTCCGATTCGTTCAGATCTTTCATCGAGGGTGGGATCAGCACGGCAATGTCGCCCGTGACCTGCCGAATCAGTGTAAGGACATTGATCAGCCGGTGCACGCGCTCATACAGGACTTGAAACAACGCGGGCTGCTCGACGATACGCTGGTCGTATGGGGTGGCGAGTTCGGTCGAACCGTTTACTGCCAAGGCAAGCTGACTCGTGAGAACTATGGCAGGGACCACCACCCTCGCTGTTTCACGGTCTGGATGGCTGGCGGAGGAATCAAGCCGGGTGTCGTTTATGGTGAAACGGATGACTTCAGCTATAATATCGTCGAAAACCCGGTGCACATTCATGACATGAATGCCACGATCCTGCACTGTCTGGGTATCGACCACCGTCGGCTATCGGTGAAGTACCAAGGACTCGACGTGCGACTGACCGGTGTGGAAGACCACGATCCGGTCCGCGCGATTCTCGCGTGACGCACCGTATCGCCTGCGACATGGCCCTCGGGTCGCTCTTTGTCCCTGGGTTCAGTCGATCGTAAGGTTGGAAGGACGTACGTCGGGCGTGAACTTGCCGAACCCAAACGGGTGCGGCTCGTAAGTCCCGACGATGTCGACATTCGATTTGGCTGGAATCTGATCTTCCATACGCAACGCCCAATAGGAAGCGTTGACCAGCAATCGGCGCAAACCCTCGCTCGACAGGTCCTGGGCAGCTCCCATCGTCGTGGCAAACACTCTGGCAGCCTTGCCCTGTTTTCCAGTGTACGACTTCGTCCAGGCAATGGGCATCATCGGTTCGTTCTTCTCTCCCTCTACGGCCGCGTCCTTCTTGTCCATTCCCTGGAGCACCTGGCCCAAAACCAACGGACGGCTGTCACCGGGTAACGGCAAGCGGACGCCATATACATCCGTCGGACCCCAAATATCGCCATCGCGAATTCCTCGCAGAATCGGATTGCCGGACTGTCCGGGAGCGACAATGCCGCGAGTGCTCTCTTTGCCATGATGTCCGTGGTGGTTGATCCAGGTTTCGCCGAGCACCTGACGGCCAAACCCTCCGTCCCATGCCTTGCTGTTGAATGAATAGCGGGCGTAGGTCGCCTCCGGCTTGAAACGGAAGGCGTGTGTGGCCGTTCGCAACCCGATGATCGGCCGCCCCGACTCGACGTAGTCGACGATGTACTTCATTTGCTCGTCGGGCAGGTCACGAAAACGAGTGAAGATGATCATCAAATCGGCCGATTCCAACGCCTGCAGACCGGGAATATTATCGGTGCGAACCGGGTTAATCGAGCCGTCGTCGCCGACCCCGAACAGCACGGTACACTTGAATCCATGGTGCTTTGCCAGGATCCGTCCCAACTGCGGAAGCGCTTCCTCCGACCGGTATTCCTCGTCGCCGCTAACCAACACGATATGCTTCCCATTCCCCACTCCCTGTCCACCTTCATAGACAACCCAGGGGTCGGCCGTCCAACCAACGGTCGCCGAAAGAACGAACAAGACGAAGAAGACGAGCGAACGCTTGGGAAAGATTGGCTGGCGGGTCACGGAAAAGCCCTTTCGTGAATTCGTGCGTTTGTAATGCGGAGCGACAGACGGGTTCCACAAGCCTGGTCAGACTGCGAACAAACCTGGCCTGTACCATGAGCGCTCTTCTCGGATCGGTCGTCATTGTACCACCGGATCAATCACTGTTTCCAGCCGGGCCCGATACAAAACAGACTCTGGGCACCGCGGATGAAGAGATGGTTTTCAGAAACGGCCGGCGAGGCATAGCAGTTTTCGCCCAACTGGTTCACCGCAACGACGTCCAATTTGGCACCCGGCCGAACGATCTTCGTAACGCCGTCATCGTCTGTAAAGTAGACCAATCCTGACGCTGAGATAAGTGAGGCGCTGTAATGTGGTCCAAGCCGCTCCATCCAATGTCGGTCCCCGCTGGCGGCATCAAAGCAACTCGCGATCCCGTTGTCGGCGGCGACCAGAAAATGTCGTCCCTCGACAATCGGCGAGGGGACGTAGGAACAGCCACGCGTCGTATGCCAGACGACATGAGTGTCGGTCACGTTGCCCTCACCATCTGGCCGGATGGCCATGATGTGGTGTTCGGGAAAACCGGCAGTCATAAACAACAGCTTTCCGTTGTAGACGAGTGATGCAACATACTGCTCAGTCGGACCGTCGATGATCCAATGCCGGTTTCCATTATTCGGATCGAGGCTGACGATCGACTTGCTGCCGGACAGTATCATCTGCGATCGTCCGTCAATCTCGCGAATGATTGGAGTGACATAACTGCGAGTCTTGTTCAATCGAGGATGTAACCATACGGTCCGACCGTTGGTTCGATTGAGCGCCACGATGTACGCATCTCCGTCGTGATCGCCGTTAACGATCACCAGGTTCTTGTAGAGAACGGGTGAGCTGCAGAAACCGTGAACGCTGGAAAATCGTCCCGGGCGCGCCAGCCATTCTCGATTTCCATCCAGGTCGTAGGCAGCTACCAACAGATTTCCGGGTGTTGGCTTGGTGAGGCTGGCTGAGTCGGCTTCGAGGAAGGAGAGGTAGATCCGGCGACCGTCGGTAACGGGCGTTCCCGATGCAAAGCTGTTCAGTTTGTGTTTTTTTTCCAACGGAGACGTAACAACGTCTCGGCTCCACAACCGTTTTCCCGTATCGCGATCGTGGCAGATCAGTATCCGTGTCCTGCGTTGCTCGTCGCACGTCACGACAAACACTCTGCGTTCCCAGACAATGGGTGACGCATGCCCCTTTCCAGGAACCTTCACCTTCCAGGCGATAGCCTGACCAGCGGGCCCGTCCCAGCTCGTGGGCACTCGTTCTTCGCCGCTCGTTCCGTCACCGCGCGGCCCTCGCCAGCCGGGCCAATTCTCCGCATCCACCGTGCCTCGCGCGAGCAACACCGCCACCAATGACAAAACCACTCGCATCCGCCCAACCCGCACAACTCGCATCACACTATCCTTCGTTGGTCTCGCGTTCGTTGATTGACCTTCGATCTGGCACGGCCTTCCCAGGCACACCTGACTCGGTCGACATCCGCCGATCATTGTAGCTCAAGAGCGCCCGGCCCGGGTCAACATAATTGGCGCATGCGTCGCCCCGCACCCGGTCGTCCTGAATTCCACCACATTCGTGCGAAGACGTTCCTTCCACGTGACTCTCTCGGTTCCCGAGCGACCTATAGTTTCCTCGACCATGAAATCCTTCTTTTTCTCGCGGGTAACGATTGTCGCAATCATCCTGATCGTTCCGGTCCAGGCGGACGCGGCCGAACGGGGCGGTCCCGGTCCATCTCGAACAGCGTTTTCGCCCGCCGAAGAGACAGCGGATGAGCCCGCTAGATCGTTGCCGGGCATCGTCGTTCCGATCCGCCAGGTTACGATTACATCTGCCCGGGAAGGCATTTTGCAGCGAATACTCGTCAAAGAAGGTCAACAAGTCGCGGTTGGAGAACTACTGGCGCAAATGGACGACCGGGTGGCGTTGGCTGCTGTGGCCCTGTCGCGCGCCGCTGCGAATCGGACGGCTCAGATCGATCACGCTCGCGAAGAACAACAGTTCGCCGAGAATCTGGTTTGGCGGTTGGAAACGCTTCAAATCGCGAGCAAAGGCTCGGACTTCGAGCTCTTTGAAGCCCGGTCTCGGCTCGTCAAAGCCAAGGCCACGTTGGCCTCAGCCATGGAAGCCAAGGAGGAAGCCGAGAGACAGCTCGATCTTGAGCAGGCCAGACTGGACCAGCTCAGTATTCGCGCCCCGTTCGCGGGACAGGTTGTCCGCGTCGACGCGTATCCAGGCGTGACAGTGACACGCGACGATCCGATCTTGACCATCGTTCGCCTCGATCTTCTCAAGGTGGAACTGCATCTGCCACTCGCTTTGTACGACCGACTGCAGACGGACCACTCCTACGCGCTCCGTGCCGGCCCGCCCATTCATCAGCCGATCACCGGAAGATTGACTTACATCACTCCCGTCGTGGACGCGGCCACGGCGACCTTTCGGGCTGTTTTTCAAGTCGATAATCGACAATTACGATTTCCGGCCGGGTTCTCGGTCCAATTCGACCCGACCCAGCAACTGACTCTGCCTCCCGGTCGCGTGCCCCAC
>CAYNDU010000089.1:0-13311 GCA_964395615.1 uncultured Pirellulaceae bacterium
GATCCGTTCCCCTGGGCGCCGTTGCGCCGCCGGTCGGCCGCTGCACTCTGCCCCGGGCTGGATTGTTACTGCCCCGTTCGGGGCGAAGATGCCCGGTACGGGCATGCGCCGTATTCACGTTGGTCGATCCTGGTCGGTTGCCGCATCAACAAGTCGGTCGCCACCGCAACAAAGCGCCTCGTGATTTTGTGGCTTCGTGGCGAATCCTCTTCGCCGCGATCGGCGCCAAGCCAGAGCCGATTTTAGAGGGGCGGACTGGCGTGGCCCTATCCGGCAAGCTAGGCTATTTAAGCCGAGTTTAACGCTTGAGACACGCCTCGATGGCCGAGCCAATCTGCTTGAAATCCTTGATTCACGTTGGAGACTTTATGATGATCGCATGTCCAGTCGGGTCGATTCGGCCGTCATTGGCCCGTTGCCGGAGCTCCCTGATGTTTGCCGCGGCACTACTGGCATTCATGGTCTCCACCACGGTGGTTCGCGGAGATACAACCCCGGCGGGCAGCATGTTGCGCTACCCGGACGTCAGCCAGACTGAAATTGTCTTTTCGTACGCAGGAGATCTGTGGCTCGTCTCAAGAGAAGGCGGTGTGGCCCGACCCTTGACCAGTCCGACCGGGTCGGAGGTCTTTCCTCGATTCAATGCCGACGGCACGAAGCTGGCGTTTATGGGGAATTACGACGGCGGACGGGATCTCTATACCATCTCAGTAACCGGCGGCGTCCCGCGACGGATGACCTACCATCCTGCGATGGAATTGCTGTGCGACTGGACGCCGCAGGGGTCCTTGCTTTACGCCACCAACGCCTTTACCGGGCTGGGACGCGTGTTGCAGTTGGTCGAAATATCGGGCAAGGATCCACTGCCGCGAAAACTCCCGCTTGCCTACGGAACCAATGGTGCTCTGAGTGAAGATGGAACCTGGCTGGCGTTCACACCCTACAGTCGAGACACAAGGTCATGGAAACGCTATCGCGGCGGCATGGCATCGGACGTCTGGCTGTTCCACATGAAGAACAAGACGGCGAAACGAATCACCGATTGGGAAGGAACGGATACGATTCCGATGTGGCATGGCCAGACGGTTTACTACCTGTCCGACGCCGGGGCGGAACATAAGCTGAACATCTGGTCGTACGACACGGCAACCGGTGCTCGCAAGCAGATCACCAAGCTCGACGAATACGACATCAAGTGGCCTGCCATGGGGCCTGGGCCCAAGGGCCAGGGCGAGATCGTTTTCCAGCACGGATCGCATCTCCATTTGCTCGACCTGCCGACGAGCGAAACACGAGCGATCAACGTGACCATCCCCGGCGACCGACCGGCGATCATGGACCATCGTGTCGACGTTGCCAAATTGATCGCGGGCGCTGATATTTCGCCTACCGGCAAGCGCGTGGTGGTGGAGGCTCGCGGAGATCTCTGGTCGCTGCCCGCCAAGAACGGTACACCCCGTAACATGACGCGCTCGAGCGGAGTGGCCGAGCGCTCGCCCAGCTGGAGCCCGGACGGCCGCTGGATCGCCTACCTGGCAGATTTGACCGGCGAATATGAACTCTATATCAAACAATCCGACGGCAAAGGAGAAACGCGCCGATTGACCGACAATGGCACCGTCTTCCGCTATTCACCGAGCTGGTCGCCCGATTCAAAACAGATCGTCTTCACCGACAAAACAGGGACGATCTGGCTCTATACGCTGGCCGACAAGAGCCTCGTAAAAGTGGACCGGGACCCATGGGCAACGCAGCTGAACATTGGCTGGTCACACGACTCCTCCTGGCTGGCTTACGCGAAGCGGGCCGACGACCATGTCGGAGCTTCCTCCATCTGGCTTTACGACATTTCCAATCGCAAAGTCAGACGGTTGACTGATGACATGTTTAACGACTCGGCACCGACGTTCGACCGCAAGGGTGAATTCCTCTATTTTGCCAGCAGCCGATATTTCGGCTCGCCCATCTACGAAGACGTTGGTTCAACATTCGTCTATGGAAATACGGAGGTCCTGATTGCCGTGCCCTTGCGATCGGACGTCAAGTATCCGTTCCTGGCAAAGAGCGATGAAGAGCCATTCAGCGCGAAGGAACCAGAGAAGCGCAAGGAAGAATCGGGGGCAGAGAAGAAGGACGCAAAGAAGCCCGGCAAGGAAACGGCGCCTGAGAAGAAAGCGGATTCCTCGGACGAGAGCGGGGCGAAGGAGAAGGACGCGGGCAAGCAGCCGGCCGCTTCCGAAACAAAGGAGGAGGCCAAGCCGGACGGCAAGAAGGCAGAAGCCGAAGCTTCCGCCTCCAAGCCGGAAGCGAAGAAGACCATGAAGATCGAGTTCGACGGGATCATGCGTCGAGCGTTCCAGCTACCCGTAACACATGGCATCTTTTCCGGGCTCGTTGTCAACGATCGAGGACAGCTCATTTACGCTCGTCGCGGAGCCCGCGGCACCAGCACGAAACCGGCGATCAAGGTATTCGATCTGGCCGACGCCAGCCGGCAGGAAAAAACGGTCCTCGACGGTGCCTCGACGTTTGGAATCTCCGCTGACGGAAAGAAACTGATCGTTCTGATGGGCCGCAGCCTGGCGATCCTCGGTGCCGCAGCCGGACAGAAACCGGCAACCGTCTCGACCAGCGGCATGCGAACCACCGTGACTCCGCGCGAGGAATGGAAGCAGATCTTCCAAGACGCATGGCGAATCGAACGGGACTTCTTCTACGACCCGAACATGCACCATGTCGACTGGCCCGCTGTACGCACACGTTACGAGAAGATGCTGGCCGACTGTGCTTCGAGACGCGACGTCGGGTTCGTCATCAGCGAGATGATCGCTGAAATCAATGTGGGCCATGCCTACTACCGACCGGGCGTTGATGAGCAGGAATCGAGCCGATCGGCCGGCTTGCTCGGTTGTGAATTCACTCGCAGGCAAGGGGCCTACCAGATCGCCCGGTTGTACGAGGGTGCCGTCTGGGACGTCGATGCACGTAACCCGCTTCGCCAGGCGGGAATCAAGCAGGGCGAGTATCTTCTGGCCGTCAATCATCTGCCCGTCGATATGCACCGTTCGCCATACGCCGCATTGGACGGACTTGCCGGTAAAACCGTGATTTTAACCGTCGGCCCGAAACCAAAACCGGGCGACGAATGTCGAGATGTCGCCATCAAGACCCTGACGAGCGATTCCAATCTCAGGTACCGCGGTTGGATCGAAAAGAACCGCCGGTACGTTGAACGGAAGACCAAGGGACAGGTGGGATATATCTACGTGCCCGACACCGGGACCAATGGACAGGACAACCTGTTCCGACAGTTTTATGGCCAAATGGCGAAACGGGCGTTGATTATCGACGAGCGGTGGAATGGGGGCGGCCAGATTCCGACGCGATTTATTGAGCTCCTCAATCGGCCGGTGACCAACTACTGGGCGCGCCGCGACGGGCACGACATGACCTGGCCACCCGACGCACACCTGGGACCCAAGTGCATGTTGATCAACGGACTCGCCGGGTCCGGCGGAGACATGTTCCCGGCGTTGTTCCGTCAAGCCAAACTTGGCAAACTCATTGGTCGACGCACTTGGGGAGGCCTGGTCGGCATCTCCGGGAACCCCGGAATGATTGACGGGTCAAGTGTTACCGCTCCCACGTTTGCGTTCTACGAAAAGGACGGAACTTGGGGGATCGAAGGACACGGTGTCGACCCGGATATCGACGTGATCGACGATCCGGGCCTGTTGTCGCGCGGCGTCGATCCGCAACTCGATGCGGCGGTCGAGTTAATGCAGAAGGAGGTCAAACAGCACCCCTACACTCCGGCCAAGCGGCCTGCCTACCCGAACCGAAAGGGGATGGGCGTCCGACCGGAAGATAAATAGTCTGCCTTGGAGTGGACAGGCCGGAAAGGCCTGTCCACAACGGGGTCGACTGACCACCGCCCGCGCGAGGGGAGAGAAGAACCAGACCCTCTCACACCATCACATGCGGAGCTAACGCCGCCCGGCAGCCCTCGATGGCCTCAGGGATCTCGAGACGCCGGCTGCGGACCGCCGAGTGCCGGCGCAGCCAGGATTCGACGAGGAGGAGTTCGTCGAGCGAATCATCGAATGAAGATGCGGGCGGCGCGACCAATACCGGCTTGGGCCGAATCCGCGAAACGGCACACCTTCAGAGCCGTACACCCCGTCGCTGCCGTCCATGTCGTGCCATCCTCCGTGCTTCTTCCCTTCACGCCAATCTGCCATGCCCCAACAGGTTAACACTCCCATCGCCGACAAACCAATACGTCCGTCCAGTCCGAATGAAACGAACGTCGGCAAGCCGCAAAAGCTTCCCCCTGTTAGAGGGATCCAAGACATACGTCACTCGGCAAACCGGGAAATACTGCCAGTTTAACACTTGCCATTCAGCTTCGAATTCGTATAGTTGTTTTAAACAGACGTTTAAATTCTGTCTGCGGCATTCGTTTGCCTCTTCAGAGTGTACGGATCGATCGGTAGGACGCGCACATGGACTCGGATGATGTGAAGGACCGGCTGATGCAGGCGGCCGGCAAGGTGTTTGCTGAGCGTGGGTATCAATCGGCGACGGTACGGGAGATATGTGCGGCGGCGGGCGTGAACGGAGCGAGCGTCAACTACTACTTTCGCGACAAGGAGACGCTTTACGTCGAGACGGTCAAGTGCGCGAGGCAGTTACGAGCGGCCCAGTATCCGATGCCTGAATGGCCGCCCGGTACTCCGGCCGAGCAGCGGTTATTGGATTTCACGACGACTCTTTTGCGGCGCATGATCGCGGGCGATCGGGCGGCTTGGAATACTCAGCTCATGTTCCGGGAAGTGCTACAGCCGACTCGGGCCTGTATGGAGATGGTCGAGCAATACATTCGGCCGCTATTCGAGCAGTTGATGCAGATAGTGCGCGAGCTTTTTGGGCCTTCAGTCCCGGAGCATCAGGTGCGCCAGATTGCCTTTGGGATCATAGGGCAGTGCATGCATTATCGGGTGGCGGGCGAGGTGGTTCGCATGTTGACGCCCGAGGACGAGTATCAACGCCATTATTCACCCGAACAATTGGCTGAGCTGATCACGAACACGGTGCTTAGTTCGGCCGGTCTTCGTCCGCCGATAGGCCAGGGTGAGTCATCGTCTCCGAAGGCATCGGGCGGTTTGGAAACGCGGCAAACCGGTTCGATGCACGGACCGAATATTTGACAGCAACGCTTCTTTTTTTTGCGAAGACGCCACGATGACAACAACGAGTTCCTCTCCGGTCAATAGTCTTTGGGTCCGGGCCGGGCTGCCGGTACTGATATTGCTGGGCGGGATCGTCGCGTTCGTGGTCTTGTCCCGGGTGTACGATAAGTCGCCTGACACGACGTCCGGCAAGGCGCCGGTTCCGATTGTCCGATCCGTGATCGTTAGAAACCACCGGGGAGGCATGACGCTGGATGCTGACGGCGTCGTGGTCCCATTCCGAGAAATCACGATCGCGGCGGAAGTGGCGGGTCGCGTTGTCGAGCGATCGAAAGCGTGTCGAGCGGGAAGATACGTGACGACGGGGACACCGTTGGTCAAGATCGATCCGCAAGACTACCAGTTAGAGGTCGAGCGACTGGAAAAGGAACTCCAGCAGGCGACGGTTGCGTTGGATGAGTTGGAACAGGACCTGAAGGGCGTGGCCAGTCTGATCGAGATATCGGTCAAGGAGCTGGACTTGCGGACTCGCGAGTCGAAGCGGATGCAAGGCCTGAAGGGAGCGGTAACGTCGACGGATCTGGAACGTGCCGAGGTCAACGAGTTGACGGCGCGCAGTGCATTACTATCGTATCGCAATCGACAGCGATTGCTCAACGTAGGCCGAGGCCGTCTGGAGGGGGCTCGCGACCTGGCTCAGGTCAAGCTCAAGAAGGCGCAGCTTGATCTCCGTCGCACGGAGATCGTAGCGCCGGTCGATGGCGTGATTACGGCGGACCTCGTTGAACAGGACACGTACGTGACGAAGGGCACACCCCTGGCCTCGCTCCAGGATACGTCCCACGTGGAAGTCAAATGCAAATTGGAGATGGAGGACCTTTACTGGCTTTGGGACCGGCGGCGTCCATCGGCGGAACCGGCAGCCCCTGATGGGCCGAGCCAGGCGTACGACATACCGGACACGGAAGTGGAGGTCATCTATTCGCTTTCTGGACACGACCGCAAACAGTACATCTGGGACGGTCGACTCGCGCGATTCGACGGACTGGGGCTGGATGAGAAGACCCGCACGGTTCCTTGCCGAGTGATGGTCGATGATCCGCTCAAACGACGCTCGGTGGACAATAGCGGCCCTCCCGCACTGCTTCGTGGCATGTATGTCGGGGTGCGCATTCGCGTCAATCCCGAGACGCCTTTGCTGGAGATCCCGGAAGAGGCCGTGCGACCGGGCAATCGAGTCTGGCGTGTGCGCAAGGGCAAGCTGGCGATCATACCGGTCCACTTTGTGACGGTGCTTGACGACTCCGGCGATGGACCGCCGACCGACCGGCTCGAAGCCGGGAACAAGCGATCGCGCAACGCCCTGGTGTACGTTGATGACGCGAGTTTGTTGAGTGGTGGCGACAAGGTCGTCACTTCACCACTGACGATGGTGAGGAGCGGCATGACGGTTCAGATGGCCAAGGAAGCGAAGGGCACCGGTCGCGACCAACGATCGGAGAGCGACCGCGGGCCCCGGCGACAGGCGGCCGGTCAGAATCAAGCGGCGACCGCCGCCGAGAGGGAGGGTTGATTCTGTGAAATCGATCATTCGTTGGGCCACGCACAACGCGCCGGCCATGAACATGTTGATGATCGGCACCTTGGGCGTCGGGTTCCTCAGTATGGGCCTCCTTCGCCGGGAGATGTTCCCCGAATTCGAGCTCGACATCGTCCTCGTCAGTGTCCCCTATCCCGGCGCCAGCCCTGAAGAGGTGGAAGAGGGCATATGCCAGAAGATCGAAGAATCGGTTCGGTCGGTGGAAGGCATCAAGCGACAGACGTCGATTGCGCAAGAAGGCGCCGGTTTTCTGATCCTGGAACTCGAGGCCGGCGTCAATGCCCAGAAGATTCTCAACGAAGTCCGTTCCGAAGTCGATTCGATTCCGAGTTTTCCTGAGTTGTCCGAGGAACCGACGGTCAAGGAGCTGACTTACCGAGTCCCGGCGATCAACATCGGAGTCATCGGAGAAGATTCGGACGATCCGTCCGCCGGGATACGCTTGCGGGAAGCGGCGGAACAGGTTCGCGACAGGCTGGTGACGTTACCGACCGTATCGCAGGCCGAGATACTGGGCGTTCCTGAATTCCAGATCGATGTCGAGATACCCGAATCACGCTTGCGAGAACACGGCCTCACTCTAAAACAGGTCGCGCAGACCATTCGCCGACAGAACATGGAATTACCTGGCGGCACGATGAGAACGGCGGGCCAGGACATCCTGTTGCGGGGCAAGAACAAGTTCGACGTCGGCAAGGAGATCGCACAACTGGCCGTCTTGGAGGACCCGAGTGGTGACGTCTTGACGGTCGAGGAGTTGGGCGCGGTACGAGACGCTTTCACCGACAAGTACTTTGTCAGTCAGGTGGATGGCAGGCCGGGTTTGGTGATCTCGATCAACCGCACGAAGAGCGAAGACTTGCTGGCAATGGCCGAAGAGGTCAGGAGTTTTATCAAGAATGAGAAGATCGAAGGGTATTCGCTCGTTTACTGGGCGGACCATTCGGTCGACGTCAAGGCTCGACTCGACATGTTGATTCGCAACGGGCTGCAGGGCCTGTCGCTCGTCTTCCTGGTGCTCGCGGTGTTCCTCGACCTGCGGCTCGCCTTTTGGGTCGCGCTGGGAATACCGATTTCCGTGCTAGGCTCCGGCGCGATCCTGCTGGCCACCGACCAGACTCTCAACATGCTGTCGATGTTCGGATTCCTGGTGGCACTGGGAATTGTCGTCGACGACGCGATCGTGGTCGGCGAGAACATTCACAAGCATCGCGAGATGGACAAGAACCCGTTGCGAGCGGCGATCGACGGGACGTACGAGGTATTGCCGTCCGTATTTGCCTCGGTGGCGACAACGATCATTGCTTTCTTGCCACTCATGTTTGTTTCCGGGGTAATGGGCAAGTTCTTTGCAGTGATGCCCCTGGTGGTCATCGCCATGTTGATTATTTCCCTGTTTGAAGCGATGCTCATTCTCCCCTGCCACTTGTCGCACATCGACAGCTGGATCTTTCGTTTCTTTTCCGTCGCGCTCTTCCCGCTGCGGGCCTGGGCCGACGTGTTTCACCGGCTCAGCGGCTGGGCCAATCGACGGCTGAACCAGATGATTGATCGGTACTACGCTCCACTCTTGAGATGGACGATGCTCCGACCGGCTATTACTCTGTCGATCGCCCTTGCCGCCCTGTTGACTCTGGGCGGACTGATTAAGGCCGGCGTGATTCCCTACGTCATGTTTCCGAAGCTCGACTCACGCACCATCGAGGCTCGGATTTCTTTCCCCGACGGCACACCCGGCAACGTCACTTTGGAGACCACTCACCAGATCGAAGCAGCCTTGACAAAGGCGGTAGGGGATTTTGGCGGCGGATTGCTCCTACATCGTTATCACATGGTTGGCTGGACCACGAGGCCCAACAGCGCCGCGTCGATCGGAGGCAGCTTCTCTGGTGGCCATTTAGGCATCGTGCGCGTTGAATTGGTGCCCCCGGAAGAGCGCGAGGTGCACAGCCAGCAGTTGATCAACCACTGGCGCGAGGTCTGGCAGCGAGATTACGCGGCCCAACACCCGGGAATTGACAGCCTGGTTTTTGCCGCCGAAGCGATGGGCCCTGGCGGCGTGGCCATTGAGTTCAAATTGCTGGCAGCGCCGGGGCGGGATAGCTTCGGCGAGCTGGAACGGGCGGTCGAAACGTGTAAACAAGAGTTGGCAAATCACTCGGGTGTCATCGACATTGAAGATGACTCCCGGCCCGGTAAATGGGAATATCAGATCAAGGTCAAGGAGACTGCCAAAGCGCTCGGTATTACCGTCGCCGACCTGGCGGAAACGGTACGGAGTACGTATTACGGTGAGGAGGTCATGCGTTTGCAGCGCGGCCGGCACGAAGTCAAGCTGATGGTTCGGTATCCCCGTGCACAACGGCGATCGATGGCCGATTTTGATCGCATTCGCGTTCGAACGGCCAGCGGTGCCGACTACCCGTTGCCCGAGTTGGCGGACATAACGGTTAAACGTGGATACTCGGAAATCAACCGACGAGATCAGCGCCGATCGATAACCGTCTCTGCCGATGTGGCCGAAGGTGCCAACGCTCAGGAAGTTGCGTCCAGCCTCAAGGCATCGTTCTTGCCAAAACTGATGGAAGAACATCCCGGCATAGATATTCGCTGGGAGGGCGAACAGGAAACGAATCAGGAATCGGTCGAGAGTCTGAAAATGGGTTTTCTGGTCGCCATGCTGGCGATGTATGTTCTGCTGACCGTCGAGTTTCGATCATACATTCAGCCGCTGATCATCTTGTCGATCATTCCCTTTGGATTCATCGGGGCCGCTCTGGGTCACATCGTGATGGGGCTTGAGTTGACCCTGTTAAGCGTCTTCGGCATGATCGCCTTGACGGGCGTCGTCATCAATGACTCGATCGTACTGGTCGACTTCATCGATCATCGGCTCGAAAGCGGCATGTCACTGATCGATGCCCTGGAGAGCGCCGGTCGGCGCCGTTTCCGCCCGATCCTTCTGACTTCCATTACGACCGTCGCCGGTCTGACGCCCATGTTGCTCGAGAGGTCCTTTCAGGGACAGATCCTCGTCCCGATGGCCACGAGTCTCGCCTTCGGCCTGATGCTCAGCACGGTTCTGATTCTGGTGCTCGTCCCGTCGATGTACGTGATCTACGCCCGAGTCGTGGGATTGTCGTTCGAGCCGGACGGAGTGGACCCCGAAGAACGGGCGGCACCGGTTAATCGGCCTCAACCGGCACCGGCGGCAGACCCGGAAATGGTGCCACGCTAGAGTAGAGGGTACCGGGGCCGACCAGTCGAATCGGGGCCGATTCCGGCCCCGATATGTTCGTCTCGTTCACGCCCCGGGCGATCCAGCGGCGTCGCTTGCGCAGTCTTTTCAGGCGTCGAGAACGGCAGCCACGGCATTGGCGATTCGATCCATGTTTCCAGGTGTCATGCCGGCAACATTGATACGCCCGCTGCGCACGATATAGATTGAATACTCGGCGCGCAACCGATCCACCTGTTCGGGCGATAACCCGGAAAACGAGAACATGCCCCGTTGCCTCGTGATGAATGAAAAATCCCGATTCACTCCAAGCCCTTGCAGTGTCTCGACAAACAGCCGGCGCATTCCCTGGATGCGGTCGCGCATCGCCTGGAGCTCGGATTCCCAACGAGGTCGCAGCGTTGCGTCACTGAGGACGGCGGCCACGATCGCACCACCATGCTTCGGCGGATTACTGTAGTTTGTCCGAATGCACACCTTCAGATGGCTCTGTCCGATCCGCGACTGCTCGGTCGAAGGGGCCAGTAGCGTTACGGCGCCGACCCGCTCGCCGTACATACCGAAGTTCTTCGAGAATGAACTGCAGATGAGAAGCTCAGGGCAACTCGCGATCAGAGTGCGCAAGCCGGCAGCATCTTCTTCCAATCCCTGTCCGAATCCCTGATACGCGAAGTCGACCAAAGGAAAGATACGTCGTGCCTCCAAGCGGTCGCCAATGATCTGCCACTGCTCGACCGTCGGATCGACGCCGGTCGGATTATGGCAACAGGCGTGCAGGCAAACGGAGTCGCCGGCGGGGATCTTGTCGAGTGCTTCCAACATCGCGTCAAAGTCGAGGCCGGTGCCGGCTTCGTCCAGGTAGCCGTACGACTCGACGTTCAGGCCGGCCGCTCGAAACACATTCGGATGATTGGCCCAGGTGGGTCGGCTGCACCAAATACGTCGGCAATCCAGCTTCTGTCTGAGGAAATCGGCTGCCACTCGCAACGCGCCCGTTCCACCGGGCGTTTGGGCCGTAACCGCTCGATCTTCGTCCAACACGCTGTGGCCGGCACCGAAGATTAACTTACGGACGCACCGACCGTATTCAGGTAAACCGTCAATCGGAAGATAGCTCTTGTTCTGTTCGGTCTCGAACAACGACCGTTCCGCCCCCTTCACGACATCCAGGAGCGGTGTCTTGCCGGACGCGTCCTGATAGACGCCCACCGACAGGTTGATCTTCTTGGGATTCGGGTCGTTTCTAAACGCCTCGGTCAACCCCAAGATCGCGTCCGGAGGAGCCATTTCCAGCTGTTCCAACATGTCACGCTCGCCTTTCTCTCTCGCTCCTGACCACCACTCGTACGCCTTCCCGCGAGATCCCGTGAATGCTGATCCCATCAGTGGGCACAATCCATCGAGCCGACCGTTGCACCGTGTGTCGACGTCACCGTCGTCTATCGTAACGCCAAACCGTCGTTCGCCAATGCCCCCAGCCGGAAAACGCGAGCCCTCGATCAGGCCGGTGCCTGATCCCAACACTGATCGATGCGTTTGACCAGTTCGATCGTTCGGTGCAGAGCGCCAACAACCGCCTCCAGCTCATCCAGCTGGTGACTGTTCAGGAAGCCGAACTTCTTTCGCCTCTGATCGAGCCACCTTGGCAGCACTCGATAGCCACCAATTCGATATTGCCACGCGTCCCTTGAAACGGGTACCGACCAGCGGAAACGATCGTTCAGCCTGAGTCGTTCGTCGGCAGACCACTGAGGATAGCCCGATTTTATCGGAATGGCTGTTGCGCGGTCATCGATCAGCGTCTTCGTGAGGTCGCACTGCGCGGTGAGGGCGCCAAGTTGGGCGTCGGCCAGTTCGCGTCCCAGTTGAGCCAGCATCGTAAAGGACCGGGGATCCTTGGGCCACGGAATACGAGGAAACTCTGACCGCATCATTGCACCAAACCCACGGCGGTATCGGCTGCAGCAGACCGTGGCGTACAACCAGTGGAATACATCCTGTGACGAGGCCGCGTCGCACGTTCGGTCTTCGGAGGATCGACTCGCACATTCAGAGCGGTCTTCCAAGCACTCCAGAAAAGATCGAGAGAAGTTCGGTTGCAAGACATTGTCCGCCGTGACGGCAAGTGGCGCCACGAACGCCGTTCCGTGGGCACTGTAGAATGCGCGGTCCGATACGAGCATGTTCGTTACGAGAAAATGGTCGTAGACCCCGCCGTTCGTCGATTGCCGCATGAAGACCAGTGCCCGATTGCCTGGTCCCACCTGCGACATAATTCCCTGACGTGCTCGACCCAACAGTCTAGGGTCGTAGTAAACCCAACGCACATCGAACGGGGCCACGAGGTAGGGTCGCACGAGCGATGGATCCAACGACGGGTTCGTTCGAAGCACTTTCCTGTGAAGCCACTGAGGAGTATCGTGATTGAGCTTCTTCGAGCGCGCCCGGCGCAGGAATGAGGCGATTCTGGTTTGCAGTTGATTCGCATGAAAGTCAACAAACAACGCGTCCCGTTTCGTCTGCACTCCAGATATCTTCTGTCGAAACACGTCGTTCAGCGCCGGCCACCCTGAATACTCTCTCGACACCACCTCCTGAACCGTGAATGCGTACTTCGGAGCTTGAAGGCGAACTGACTGCCACGGAAAACTCGAGACATCCGCCGCCTCTAGACGCTGGTATTTCTGTTCGCGTGTGCCGCTCAAACGGCCGAACCAAACCCTCTCCGAAGACCTGCTGCTCAAACCATGTTTGACCAGCAGGCTGATAGCCACTCCCTGCTGGATGGGAAACACGTTTTCATCCGCGACCGAATCGTGAGTGTTACGTCTTCGCTTCCAATTGCCGCCCAGATCAAGGAAATAGCACTCGTCGAATGTCGACGCAAGTGACTGGCGCATTCGACGGTGAGTCACACCTCGTAGAAACGTATGGCTGGTAACGTATGCCAGAATTCCACGTCCGCTACGCTCGATCCAGTACTGCCCCCACCGCATGAACTTGATAAAGTCGTCCTGCAAGTTCGTCTTGCGCTCGTTCAGTGCAATGCGGTAGTCCTCAACCTGCTTTCGGATCCAACTCCCGCTCGACTTTCGGCCGAAGGTCCCGTACGGTGGATTGCCGATGATCACCGGAATGCGGTCCAACAGCGCGGACTCAATCAGCGACGGGTCATTCAGCGCATTCGTGCAGCCGATCGTCACCGGACACGCGGTGACTTTCCCCGCACGACTCGCAGCACGCTCGTGGTAAGGCTCCGAAGCCACGCGGCGCACGCCTGC
>CAYNDU010000090.1:0-13308 GCA_964395615.1 uncultured Pirellulaceae bacterium
CGACGCGCCGGCTTCGACGACCTCCATTCCAGAACGGTTGTGCGACAGCCAGACACCCGCGCCGAGTCCGATCAGCAGCGTATAGGGTAGGAAGATCTTGAGAAGTGTCTTCATTCGCTCTGCACCGTTTGGCCGCTTTCCACACCGATCGATCGCGCCACACCAAGTCGGCCGTCCGGTTCCCTGGCCCGGGCGGCGGGGGGCTGATCGAGCTCCCCGGCCCGACGCATCCGCTTGATCTTGATCGCACGAACGACGACGAAGAATACGAGCAGTCCGCCACCCACCGCGATTAAGATCGACACGGTCGACGTAGGATTTCCCGCAATCATCAGAAACGGAATCACCTCGGTGCGCCCTTCCACCTCCATGGTCAGTTCGGCGATATACTCTCCGTCCTGGGGGAACGTGACCGTGTATTTGTATTCGTTGTCGAAGCGAGCGCGGGATTCCGGACCAAAGACGGTCTGGTTGCTTCCGAACGTGGCCGTTCGCAAGACTCGAAGTGTCAAGGGGCGATCGTACACCTGGCCCGTCTGACGGTTCTTTACGTAGAATGTGACGGTCGCCGCCTCACCAGGAGTCGGAGCGCCCGGATAGGAGGTCATCAACACATCATAGGGTCCGGTTGTCGCCGGATATTCCAAGGTAGGAACCTGCGGGTAGTTTTCTTTGTACGAGTAATGGGGCAATCCGAGAATATGGTGCGCCTCGGCCGTTCCCGGCAGTGCGACGATGCCGAGCAGGAATCCGACGAGCGCTCGCAACATCACGTCGCTTTTTTTTCCGGGAGAAACCGGCGTCTCACTTTGATCGTTCATCCGATCCTCGTCCGGGCGCCCTGATGTGCGCGTGACATCGTCCGTCGCCCTCCGCTTGTCCGACTGATCCCCATTGGTCGATCCGCCCCCCATTCCAGGCAGCACGAACCGGTAGCTCAGGGCATCACTGGCACACTTCGAAATGCACGTGCCACAATTCGTACACTCGGCACCCGTCAATTCGACGAGCATCGGTCGCAAATCGAACTGGCAGGCGCGAACGCAATCACCGCACTGCGCACAGGCATGACGGTTCCGACTGATACGTACCAGCCGAAATCGACCGAGTAGCGAGTAGAGGGCGCCTCCTGGACACATGTACCGGCACCACCAACGGCGACTGACAAACAACTCGACCGCAACGATGGCCAAAATCAGATACATGCCCAATCCGACCCCGGCGCCAAATATCACCAAGTGGACCTGTCGACTAATCACAGCCGGGGGATAAACAAACGCCAGGAACGGGGCGCTGAACAGAGCGGCCAGGCCGAGCGACAGGGCCAACAGGATATACTTGTTGCGTTTACTGAAACGCACATCACGCTGCTTCAACTCAAGAAACCCGAGCAGGCCACGGCAGCGATCGGCCACTTCCAGCAGCAAATTCATCGGGCAGATCCACCCGCAGAATACACGGCCCAGCAAGAGTGTCCCGACGGTCGGCACGAGTAACGACCACCACAAAGGAGCATAGAATGCACGGCTTGCCGCTACCGCTTCGAAAACGGCCAGAGGATCCGATAGGCTCCATCCCAGAATGCGAGCGGACCAGAACGATCCCTGGGTCTCGGCAATCATGTGTGCTCGATCATCATCTTCTCCCACCCAGTCATCGATCGTTCGCAGCGATGCCGTGCGCCAGCTCTTCTCGGGGAGGTCCTGCAGAGCGTGCGACTCACGATAATGTGTATAGACAGCGCCCAGGGGAAGCAGCACCAGCAGCAACACGCCGGCAAGTTGTATGCATCGCCGAATGGGGCCTACCAGCTTGCCTGTCATGTTGCGGTCTCCTCGGTCCTTCGCGGCCTCACACGAATCGCTCGGTAGGCAACAATGCACATTTCTTCACACAGACCGCACCCGGTGCAGGACTCGGGATGCACCGTCGGCGCATTGAACAATCCCTGCGTGATGGCCTCCCCCCGTAACGGACAGGCCGTGAAACAGGCTCCACAGGCACCGGTGCGTAAATGCGAGACACACAGTTGTTCGTCGACTTCCGCGACTCCCATTCGAGCGTCCGATTTTCGCTCCACCGGCTGCAGGGCACCGGTGGGGCAGACCTGGCCGCACTTCAAACAGAGGGTGCAGCCCTTGAATCGAGGGCGCACGAACGGCGTGTCGTATTCGCGGCCGGCGTCAGCCGACATCTCAATGCAGTCGGCCGGGCACACGTCCTGGCACATCCAACAATGAATACAACGGGCCAGGAACTCGGCTTCGCTCAACGCACCCGGAGGTCGGAACCGGAACTCCGGCAGCTCGTCGACTCGAGGCAACACGGTTTCACGTCGAGCTGCCCCGCGCAAGATACCGAGCAGGCCGGCCAAAAGGCCGGCGCCTGCGACCACCACCCCCGTCTGTCCAGCCGCGCGCCGCCAGCCGTCATTCGATTCGGTGCCCGTCATGCCCGCCACCTGGTGACATTGACCGTTGGTGTACTTGTCCGATCGACGGCCTGAACCCGGACGGCTTGCGGATAGCGAATACAAGCACGCTCACACAGTCCGCAGCCCACGCAGGCCTCGGCGTCAATCACCGGGCGTTCCCACAACTTGATGCGAATCGCCTGAACCGGGCATGCGTGAAAGCAGGTGCCACAAGTGTAGTTGTTATACGAGTAGCAGAGGTCGTGGTCGATCACCGCCACGCCCATTCGGACTTTGGCCTGCACATCCTTGAAACTCTTGCGGATCGGTCGCAACGCTCCGCTCGGACAAACGTGCGTGCAGCGCAAGAACTCGGTGTCCACTCGACTGCACAACATGCAACTCTGCTCACGCGGCTTGAGAAACGGCGTACCCGAGTCGCCCGATGTGATCGAGACCGGCCCGGCCTGAATGGCCTGGTTCGGACACGCATCGACGCACCGCATGCAGCGAATACAGGTAGCGACAAAATCGGGTTCAGCCAGCGCCCCCGGCGGGCGCAACGGGCGGCGCCGATCGGCGGCTCGTCCCGGCAATGCGCCGCCAAGCGACACGGCCACCACAGAGACTCCCCCAACAGCCGCCGCATTTTTCAGAAAGGCCCTTCTCGCGATCTTCATTGCCCGTCAGATCCGTTCAATGCGTGCGGCAAGTTTCTTGAAATCGACCTGCCCGCTAACGGGGTCCCAAGCACGGTGGCTCACCGCATTTACCAGCCACCGGTTCTTGGACGGGTCTGCATCATCGGCCACCGACAAGTTCCATGGACTGAACAGGTATCCCACCGGGACTTCGCTGCGCGACGGCCGCAACTCACTTTGTAGCCCGATTGTCACCCGACACTCGTAACTGCCGCGGCGCGTGACCACGCGGACAGGGTCACCGTCCTTGAGTCCAAAGCGTTTCGCGTCCTCTTCGTGCATCTCGACATATTGTTCGGGAACCAACTTGCGCGTCGTCGCTCCTCGAATCGTCTTTGCCGTGTGGAAGTGTTCATAGACAATCCCCAGCCCCAGCCAAAACGGATACACATCGTCTTTCTTGTGGTCGGGAAGGCTCTTCGAAGCATCTTCGTAAATCTTCAGGTCCGGCAATTCGGGGACCAATCCTGCGTCCCTCGCCTGAACCAACAGGTTATCCCGTTTCTCCTTGGCAGCCGCGCTGAGTTCATCGATCAGGAAGGGTCCCTTCCCGGGCCGATCACGATGCCCATACTCCATCAGTTTCTTGGTGATTTCTTCGATCTTCGAATAGTCCTGCTCGCACAGTTTCATCTTGGCCTTTCCGTCCGGGTGACGGAACGCGCCATACGGTTTGCCGGCCCATCCCTCCTGCCCAAGGTAGCGTCGAGGCGTACCGCCTTGCCGTGCGATCTTTGCCGTGGGGGCCGGCCATTGCACTCCGCGTAATTCACGAATCTGGTCGTACAGGCTGATTCCGTCGGCCTTTTCGACCTCCAACATGCCCGACAAGTCCGCGTCACTTCCCTTGCTGGCGGCACAAATATCTCGAAAGACCTCTTCCGGGTCATAGATCTTCAAACCGTTACCCGATTCAATTTTCTTCTCATAAGGGAAGATCGCGTCGGCATCCAGGCCCAGTTTCCGTGCGATTGCTTTTCCCTTGTCGATGGCCATGTCCATATCGGGTCGGCATTCGGTCGGTGGATTGTTGGAACCATCACAGACATAAACGCGACGTTCGGACTGGATGTAGGTACCGCCATACCATTCACCCCAGGTCGCAGCCGGAACCACGACATCGGCGTAGAGCAGATTCGGTGCATGACGATAGATATCCTGAACCACGCAGAACATCTTGGAGAGCGCGGGGCGCACCAGCGTATCGACATCGGGCAGGTGGATGTGGGTGGTGTACATCCAGAACATGGCCAGCAGATCATCCTTCAACGCTCGCTCCATCATGCCGACCTCCATACCCGGGTTGAGCATGGTCGACGTCTGTTTCAGGCGTTCACGAGGTACGTGCCAGGCATCCGCTATGTGGTCTCGCCATCCTTCGTCGCTGAGTGGTTTATTGAACGGGAGCCGACCGGTCAAACCTCCCATCAATCGTTCGCTCATCGCGTTCGGCTGGCCGGTCTGCGAGTGGCTTCCACACCCGGGCCGTCCGAGGTTACCGGTCAGCAGGTGCAAGTTGATGATGCTGATCGTATTATGTTGGCCGTGCAGCATCTGGTTGTAGCCGATGCCCCAGAACGACAAGACCCCACCGCGGCCGGTCCGCCGGCCCTTGATCGACGCTTCGGCCCAGTGCCGAGCAGCCTCTCGAACCTGCTCGACGGTGACACGTCCCCGGTCGAGAAGCTTAAGTCGCTCGACCACCTTCTCAGGTGAATAGCGATCGAGTCCGGCCACAAATTCCTTCCAGCCGTTGACATTGGCGTTCAGCCAGTCTTCATCCATGCAGGCCTCGCGATGATCATTCCACAGCACATGGCCGATCGCGTTCAGGTAGCTGATGTCGCCATTGAGCGTGGCGAAGTGGACGCTATTGCGCGGGTTAATGTCCTCGAGCCCAATGACGGTACCGGTTCGACGCGGATCGGAGACCAACGTCGGGATGCCCTCCTTCTGTTTATGATCGGCGACTCGCCAAAACAGAATCGGGTGGGCTTCACGGGCATTGTGCCCCCAGAAGGTCACATAGTCGGCCATTTCGATATCTTCATAGCTCGTCGGCGGCGCGTCGCTCCCATAGCTATGAAAGTACCCGGTTACCGCCGAAGTCATACACATGCGCGCGTTGGCTTCGATGGAGTTACTGCCCAGCACACCCTTCATCAACAGGTTCTCGATCCATTGCGCCTCCATCGTCAGCTGGCCGCTACCGACCAGGCCGACGGCGTTTCCACCCCTGGCTTTTATAATCTCGGCAATTTTTTCGGCGACAAGTTCCTCTGCTTCTTCGTACGGGACCTTGTCAAACATGTCCTCGTCGAAACCGCCCTTGGTCGCCGAAACGTGCCCTTTCAACGGATCGCTCATGTCCTTACGTACGAGCACGTGCGTCAGCCGATCCTTGTAAATCGGTTCGTGAGCGTTGAGGCCCTTGATGCACTGGATTCCCCGGTTGGTCGGGTGCTTCTTGTCCGGCACCATGCCGACGACGCGCCCGTTTTCAACTTTGATCAGCGTCCCGCAGCCAACGCCACAGTAGGGGCAGGCGGATTGCAGGAGTTTGATTCCCGCCGCGCTGCTCTCCGGCGCCGCGTTCGCCGCTTGAATAAACTCGGTCGGGAAACAGCTGGTAGCGGCCACACCAACTCCCGTCGTGGCCGCCATTCTCAGGAACTCTCGTCGATCAAAATCGACCGGACCGCGTTGCTTAGGCATTACATATCTCCTCGGATTAATTAGCCGGTTTGCTCGTCTTCGCTGTACTCGGTTCCGCCGCCCGACCACCTTCGGTTGAGGCAGGGCTGTCGGCGGAGAGGGCGTCTGGATCGTCGGTCACAGGAAACGCCTCCTGCCGTCGCAGAGGACGTGTGTCGGGACTCCACTGGCGAATGAAACCGACCAGGTCGTTGATTTCATCCTGTTTCAGTTTTGCGAGCCCGGCGCCACCGAGCCCGAATGGCCGCATGGCCGTACCGCGCCGACCTCGTATGATCGTGGCCTGCAAATACCCGTCGGTTGCCGCCCGCAGGAACTCGTCATTGTGTAGTTCCGGAGCGAATTGGCCCTTTCCGTCCGGTCCG
This sequence comes from uncultured Pirellulaceae bacterium, assembly GCA_964395615.1. Taxonomy (GTDB): domain Bacteria; phylum Planctomycetota; class Planctomycetia; order Pirellulales; family Pirellulaceae; genus CAYNDU01. The sequence continues at coordinate 6,195 of CAYNDU010000090.1, forward strand.
TGGCAACCGGAACACAATCCGGTAAACAGCTCGGCCCCTCGACGCAGATTGGTCGCGGCCACGAAGCGGTGAGGAATCGGTCGTCGGTCCACGTTGGATCGGAGGAAAGCAATCAGGTCGTCAATTTGGTCCGCTTGCAATTCAACAATGCCCGATCCTCGATGAGCCATGGCTCGCATTTCCGTGCCTTCACGCCCGAGCGCCACGGTAGCACGCATGAACCCGTCACTCGCGGCTGCCAGAAATGACGGGTTGCGAATGGCCGGGCCGCTTCCGCCCTCGCCGGTCTGACCGTGGCAGCCGGCACACATGTCGCCGAAGAGGACCCGACCGCGTGGCGCAAATCCGATCCCGATCCGCTGGCCACCTGCCGGTGCCCGACCGCGCAGCGAACGTAAATACGTGACGATGTCCACGATCTGGGAGTCGGACAACTCCGCCGCACCCTGGCCACCCCGCACAAACGGCCGCATCTGCGTTCCGATTCGTCCATGACGAATCCACTCGAGCAGTACCGAGTCGGGGATGGTGTCCAGATAGACCGGGTTTCGTAATTGCGGACCGATGGCTCCTTCGGCCTCCGGACCATGACAACTTGAGCACATGCCACGGTACAGATTCTCGCCGTTCTGCCAATCGCCGGTGACATGTCGCCGGGCAAGCTGTCGGTCGGGTTCATTCTGCCAGCTGCGAAGAAAGACGATCACGTCGGCAACGTCTTCACTGCTCAATTGCCACCAGGCCGGCATCGCTGTACCGGGATGTCCGCGCACAATGGTGTCATGGAGGTACTCGTCGGATACGACCGTCAGAACCGATTCGTTGTTCAAAGAGGGCCCAATCTTCCCCTCGCCGTTTTGCCCGTGGCAAACCGTACAACGGCTGCGGTAAAGTGTCTTTCCCAGTCGAACGGACGGTCGATACTCACGTTGACCTGCGGGGCGCAGCACGTTGGCCGCCGGCGGATCTGCTGGCGTCTTGCTGGTCTCGTCAGTGGATTCCTGGTCCCCACGCTCGGCGAGAAACCTCAGCACGTCGGCACGGACCGAGCGCCGCAGGCTCCACGACCTGATAAACGCCAGCAAGTCGCTGATCTCCCGATTATCAAATCCCCGCCAGGACGGCATGGCTGTATTCGCTCGTCCGGCTGTAATGGTCGCTGCCAGAAACTGATCGCTGGCGATGGCCAGAAAGGTCGGAGAATTGAGTGATATGCCGACCTGGCCCCCACCACCTTCCAGACCATGGCATCCAGAACAATTCGCTCGGAAAAGGGCCCTTCCGTAACCCGCGTTCCCTCGCGACGCCGAGACAGACGCGACGTCCGTGCGGTCGACACTCCACCGCCGAATGAACGACACGAGCAAATCGATTTCGTCGTCACTCAATCCCTGTTCTCCCCAGGCCGGCATGCTCGTTCCGGGTCGTCCACGAGCGACGATATGGCGGAGAAATGCATCGCTGGCAACGCCCAGGGTGTCGCCGTTGCGAAGCGATGGCGTCAGCAACTCGCGCGGTACGTCAATGCGATTGGCCACCTCGGGGTCGCGGACGGTCGCACCCAGTCCATCCGCTCCGTGACACGACGAACAATACATGGCGAAAAGAGTCTCGCCGCGCACCGGTGTGGGATCACTGTCCATCGGCAATGGCGTATAGGCGGCGGGAGCCGACTTGCGTTTCAAGCTGACCATATACGCCGTCAGGTCCTCGGTCTGGGCATCGGTCAATTCGTATTCCGGCATCACCGTGTTGGGCACAACCGCCGACGGGGATCGGAAGTGCGTGGTCAACCAGTTACGGACCGACCGCTCGCCCGGCACGTGAGTAAAATCGAAGTCATGAATCGTTTTGTCACCGACGTGCGTAATGTCGGGCCCCAACGTACCTCCCCGCCCACGGTACTTGTGGCAGCCGAGACAGCCGTTATCAGCCACAAGCTTCTTGCCACGCGCCAGGTTGTCGGCACCCGGCAGCCCGGCCAGCAAGGCCCCGCGGGGTATCGACGACAGCGGCGACGCCTGACCGTATAGATCAGCTTGCCCGCCATAGAGGTCTGTTTCGTAGTGACATCGGCCGCAACTCGTGTAGACCATGTCGCCCTCGAGCATCGGCTGCGGCCAATGCTCCACCCGCCCGTGTGCGTCGTCGTGTGACGTGGCGCGTCCCTGTCCCTGGTGGCAAATGGTGCAGCCGAATTTGTCAGACGGATGATGCTTGAGCAGCTCGCCCGGATGAGCGGTCAACGGCTGTTCGGCGTCAACGAATCCCGGGTTGTCGATTCCTACGTGGCAACTCACGCAACGATCAACCCGGCCTAACGACTCCAAGAAGATCTGGCGCACCTCGATTTGGTAGTCGGTCGCGTCGCCCCCCTCCGGCGCCGAACCGCTGGCCGACGCGAGCGCCGCGGCGTACTGCCGTTGATAACCGCGCCAGTCCGCTCGGAAATTCTCCTGAAACGCAGCCAGCACCAGAAAGACCAGACTGACCAGGCTCGATACGAGCAGGACGATTTTGAGCGATCGAAGTCCCGTAGGCTCCATGATTTCCTCCGCTACCGTCTCAACGGCCCCAGCTCAACTCAAATCAATGGTCGGCTGCCGTTTGTCGTTCTGAACACTCCACTCGATCGGGAAAAACGCCCCACGACATCAGTGCACGGGCCAATCGGCCTGTGACCAGTAGAAGCCCCAATTCGGCCCACGGTGGACCGTCGCAAAATAGGTCAAGATGATAAAGGCGACCAGAAAACAGGTGAACACGGCTAAAGCACCCTTTCGGGTCGAATTGGTGACACTGGTCACAACCCACGACCAGAGCGCAAACGATACCAACATGACCGTGCCCGGATTCACAAACGTGATGACGATCTGGGGCAGGTCGGGATACCAGTTGCGCAGCCAGCCCCGCTGCACGGTAAAGGTCAGCATTCCGATGACAACCACCGCCGCGAATAGGGCCGTGATCAGCGTGACGATCTGGCCCCCTCGGCCCGCAAACCAGATTCCCACATCCTCCGGGTCGCGGTCGAGGTATGGGACCAGCATGAGTCCTATCACCACCAGGGCCGGGATCCCGACTCCACCCATGAAGGCCGAATAACTGACCAGCTCCTGTAGTCCGAGGAAGTACCACGGTGCCTTGGCAGGATTCTCGGGGACCGCCGGGTTGGCCATCTCTTTCAGGGGGGCATCAAAGAAATAGCCGAGCGCCAGCATGACCGCCAACGTCAACATGGCCAGAGCGGCCATGGCATAAAAGGCCGATGGATAGGCCGGTACCGTGTTTGCCATTGCCCGATCAACGGCCGGCGTCCGGCCTCGTACGACCGCCATCAAGCCGTAGCTGCGTGTCGGGCGATCCGACGATGTGCCTGCAGTCGCCCGTTCCTCCGATGACGGTCCCAGGCGATCGGACAATCGGGGTCGAGTGACGCCACCGTCTTTTCGGACTCGCCAGAAATGTACGCCCACCAACGCGGCCGCCGCCATCGGCAGGACCATAACATGCAACACATAAAACCGAATCAGAGCCTCCTGGCCCACGTGATTGGCCCCGAGCAGCAGGTGCTTCTGCAAACCACCGATGTCACAAAAACTCGTGATTCCCATCGCATCGGTGAGTTCTCTCGGAGATTGAGCGATCTCCGATCCGATCGTAACTGCCCAGAATGCCAGTTGATCCCAAGGCAGCAAGTATCCCGTGAAACTCAAAAACAACGTCAACACGAACAGCCCCATACCTACAACCCAGTTGAATTTCCTCATCCCCTTGTAGGCTGCCGTGTAAAATGCCCGCGCCATGTGTAGCAGGACACAGGCCACCATGGCATGAGCGGCCCAGCGATGGATGTTGCGCATGAATCGGCCGGCAGGCACAATCTGCTCGATTTCCTTGATCGAATCGTACGCCTGGTCGATCGACGGCTTGTAGTAGATCATCAGCAACACACCGGTCACCGTCAGTAGCACGAACAAGACCAGCGTAACGATGCCAAGCCCCAGCGTGGCGCTCCACCGTAGCGTGTGACGGTGGATTCGAGTCGAGACGATGTGAAAGAAGAAGTTCGAGAAGATCCACTGAGACTTTGCTCGATCCGATGTCGGGCTTCCGTGCCGCACCACCGACTCGCGAAAGTCGGAGGGCACGTGTCGCAGGTTTGAGAAATAGCGACGCATGGCGCCGCGACGTTCGATCGACTCGGGCTCAGTGTGCTGCCCGTCCCCGGCCGAAGACTGTTCGTGTTCCGGTGCCACTTGCGGAGCCATGTCATACCTCCAGCCGAGTGTCGGCGGCTACTTGTTTTTGCGTATCGACCACCAACTGCCCGTCCGGCGCGACCTGCAGGTCGAGCCGCGCCAACGGCTTCGGAGCCGGTCCGCCAATCACCTTTCCCGAGGTGTCGAATTGGCTTCCATGACAGGGGCAATGAAACTGGCCGTTCTCCTCCCGAGCGACGATGCAGCCCAGGTGCGTGCAGATGGCCGACACGGCGTAGAGCCCCGCACTGTCTGAGAACACCCAGAGGCGATGCTCGGGGACCGCCGTCATTTCCACGCCCGTGAACTTGCTCGCCGGACCCAGTTTCACCCGGCTGTTCGACTCGGGAAATATCGACGGCATCGGAAGTCGGAGCGCACCGATCAACGCAAAGCCCATGGCGGCCGCCGCCGAACCGAGCGAAGCCAGCCCCAGAAAATCGCGTCTCTGAGGCGGCGGACGAAACCGTTCACTTGTTTGTAAATCCGTGGTCATGACCCTCGTCTCTCCCGATTCGTGTGACCTTGTGCACGCGGAGACTCGTTTCGATCGCACCGCTTCCATTCGATCGCACCGCTTCCGTTGGCCTTCCGTCGTCCCACGGCGGCGAACGACGGGCGTCGGCTCGTCTTGATCGCACGAACGGCCGACGACGATGGATCGCTCCCCACCTCAGACCATTAAACTACTAAACTGTCTCCACATCCCATTGGCTGCAAATCTTCACCCGCTCCATCGTGATCGCGCCGACCGGGCATCGCTCGGCACACAACGCACATCGGATACAACGTGTTTCGTCCTTGATGATGGCCGAAACGGGCCCGTCACTCGATTCGATTCCCAACCCGTCCGCCTCCAAGGTTGCCGTCAACTGCTCGGCAATGGCCGCCTCCAATTCCGCCCCACCGTCAAGCCGATCCACGGCGACAAGTTCCAGGCAAAGTTCGGGGCAAACGTCGGCACACCCTCCGCACAGAATGCACTTGGCCGAGTCAAAAATTGTGTTCACGCCGCAATCCAGACAGCGGCACCCTTCTCGGACCGCTTCATTCGCGTCGTACCCGATTTCCACGACGGCCGACTGCGTGCGACGCCGCTCGGCAGCACCCATCGCAGGAATCGCCGTTCGCTCGAGTTTCTCGTAGTCCTTTTCACGCCGATACTCGGGCAGCTCGATATGCACCAACTGCACCGTTTCGTTCAGCCGACACGGCTCGAAACGGGAGTAAATCGATCGGGCAACCTGCTTGCCGCTGGCCACCGCGTCAATCAGCAATCGAGGGCCATAGGCAATATCACCTGCCAGGTAAACGTCATCGGCCGACGTCCGCATGGTTTCACCGTCGACCGAAATCAAACCCCGCTCGTCGCGCTCGATGTCCGCGCTGTCGACGAAGGCCAGGTCCGGCTGCTGGCCGATTCCCCAAATCACGGTTTCGGCCGGTAATCGAGTGAGGTCTTCTTCGTCAAATTCAGGGCGAAAACGGCCCTCTTCATCAAAGACCCGCATGCAACGCTGAAAGACGACCGCCACCACATTCCCCTCGTCATCGCGGTCAATACGAACGGGTCCGAGCCCGTGGTGTCGCACCACCCCTTCCTCATCTCCCTCTATGATCTCGACATCGTCGGCCGGCAACTCGTCCAGGCTCTCCAAACTGCACAAGTGAACCGCCGTGACACCCTGGCTGCGCAAGGCAGTACGAGAAATGTCCATTCCCGTTTGACGTACCACCGTTCGTGCAATGTCGTAGGCCACGTTGCCCCCGCCGATCACGACCACGTCACCCTTGAGAGGCACCGGCTCTTCCAGGGACACGTCGCGTAGCAACTCGACGCCACCCAAGACGCCCGGTCCCTCCGCGCCCGGGATGGGCAGGGCTCGCGATTTCTTGAGCCCCACTGCGATGACCGTCGCCTGATGACGGGCACGCACCTGGTCGAGCGTCAGATCGCGACCGACTTGGGTGTTGCAAATGAACTCCACCCCCAACCGGCGAATGAAGTCGACCTCCGCCTCAATCAACGCTCGCGGTAAACGGTACTCCGGAATGCCGACGGCGAGCATGCCGGCCGGAACCGGTTCCATCTCGTACACGGTCGGCCGGAAGCCCAGCAGTGCCAGATCGTGCGCGGCGGCAAGCCCGGCCGGCCCAGAACCGATAATTCCAATCGAAGGCCCCGTTTCGCTCGGCCCCGCCGTCGGGTTCTCGCGTAACGGTGAAAGACTGCGGAGTTCCTCACCCAGGTGCGAACCGGTGACCGGTGATCGGCCGAGCCGATCCAAGAGTTGCCGCGGCTCATACCATCCTGGTCGGCCGCCGTCCGATTGCCTCTGAATAGCGAAACGCTTGAGCGCTCGAATAGAAACGGCCTGATCGAGATCGCCACGGCGGCAGGCAGCTTCACACGGTGCCCCGCAGACGCGACCGCAAATGGACGCCAGCGGATTCGGCGCCCGTGCGATCCAGTATGCGTCTTCGAACCGCCCGTCCGCGATGGCCCGCACATAACCGCGCGCGTCGGTGTGAACAGGGCACGCTTCCTGGCACTTGATCTGACGACGCCAGTAGTCGTCGGAAGGGACTTCCACCGAGATTCGATCCATGGCTCCGACCGCCTCCGAAATCGGTTCCGATCCTCGACGGGCGAGCCGTCGACCCGACCCTTATGCAGACAACAGGACCTTTTTGTCCAGTTTTGATCGTGTCAGCTTAGCGTGGCCGCTCTGAGATGTCAAACGGATTTCGATCTCGCGTTTTCGCCGCCGCATTTTGCACCTGCGTTGCCCCGAAAATCGGGTGCAGGAACGGGCTCGTTTTGGGTGGACGTATTATTCAGCGCGATCTTG
>CAYNDU010000091.1:0-13211 GCA_964395615.1 uncultured Pirellulaceae bacterium
ACAACCAGGGAATCCCAATCGCCCGAACGTCAAGATCGCGCTGAATACGTCCACCAAAAAAAGTCCGTTCCTGCACCCGGTCGGCCTTCTTGCAGAGCCCAGGAGGCATGGGGCTTTGCAACCTGATGGTCGGTGGCCCGTCCCTTCTACGTGCCGTCGCCGTGGTTGACTCGTCGCGTTGGTTGAATGTCTCGTTGATCGGCGCGGCCGCGTCCTTCACTCACACCGATTCCGATCGTCCGTTCAACGTCGGCCTTGTGCTTTCTCGGCGATCAGTCCGATCATTTTCAACACACCTTCTTCCATGACGATACGATAGGTAACGCCGTTTTCGATCGCATCGACACGCAGAGCGATCGCATCATGACCGTCAACCTGTTCAGCGACTTCGGCCATGGCCGACAGTTTCTTGTCATCTTGTTTGACACTTGCCAGAAAGCGAATCAGTGGCTTCATCGCCAGTCGGAATTGCGTGATAGGGACTCGTTGCTCGCCCTGCTCGGCCGATCGGTCGATGACCTTCTTGAGCAGATCGCTCGGATCTTCGCCAAACGCGATATAGAGACTCTTTGGGCCGGTCCCGACGACCACGTCGAGTTGGTCTCCGAGAATCATGCGCGCTTCGTCTTCACGTTCCGGGATCGGCACTTGAAATGTGTGCAGATCAACTCCGTGGTGTTTGTCGGCATGGAACTGGACGCGCGGAACATCCGGCGCGCTCCCGGCCAGCTCGATCAATTGCTGAAACGCGCTCGCCAGCGCTTCACCGTCGGCCACTTGGACACCGCCGACAAAGCGAAACGACTTCGGTGCCAGCACGACGGCTGCTCCCAGGTCGGCCTTTCCTTCCTTGGCCGTCTGCGACAAGACATCCAGGACCCGATTGGCGATTTCCTTCAGCGCTTCGGGCGCATTCGGGTCTTTCTCGATCCCCTCGACCGCCTGCCGGCGCAGGAAATCGACCATGGCAACGACCTGTTCCGATTCATCCTCCGATATTCGCGTCGTGCCATGCAACACGGCGGCCGCTTCCGGCATCAGGAAGCCGGTAAAGGACGACCGGATATCGGCCAGCTGGTTGAATTGGCCCGCCAACGTCGACCCGTCGACGGCCTTGGCCGAAAGGTCCAGATAGGTCCGAGACTGATCGGGATCCACGGCCCAGCCAACGGTGACGGTTTCCGAGTCATTGATCAGCATGGAAATCGACTGGAGCGAACTCTGCGTCAACCGCTCGGCGACCTCGTTCTCTACGTCATCGCCCAACGCGCCGGGCTGCATTCCCAGCTCGATGCCCGATTCGATCTGGTCGATGGCCATTTGTCGCAGTTCGATGGGAATATTCTGAATGTAGAATCTCATGGCGATCGAATATTCTTTGTTCAGACCATCCAGAGCAGCCACCGGATCATCGGGCAGCTGCTTCAGGTTCGCCGGATCGTCGGTGAAAAACAGCCAGCCATCTCGATACCGGATGTAGGCGCCCTGGCCGATTTCCAGTTTCTTGACCCCGTTGCCCAAGTCCTCCACGCCGGCGCTGAATTTTTCTTCCATCGACTTGAGAAACTTGTCCAGGTCGGGAATCGGCACAAACCCAACACCGGCCGGCTGGCCTTCGCCCAAGGAAACCAGGACCCCCGCCGGCCGGTCACGGTCCAGATCCTGGGCAAATGAGAAGGCCATAAATTGCAGCATCTGACCGACGTCCGACCGTCCGGAGGCCTTGGTCAGGTAATTCATGTCCTTCATCAATCGATCGAAACTGGCGATCGAGACGACGGCCACCGGCTTTCCCAACTCGGCCGCCGCCACGGGTTCGACTCGGCCGCTCGAGCAAAGAGCCACCACCAGTGCGAACGCCAGACCGACTTGAATTCGTAAGTTTTTCACGGGTGTCGTCTCCTTCCACGCAAAACCGGGCACATGACCAAAAGATCGAATCGAATAGAGAGCATTTCACGGGACCGATCCGGCAGCGCGCAGATCCGTAAGGAGATGCCTGGTTCGCCGGGGAATCGAAAGCACACCAAGGTCCCGTGTACCGGCTATACCCATCGATGGGGGCGTCGGTTTTGGCTTTTTTTGACGACCGGCGACGTCTGCCCCATTCGCTTTCCCGCCGAGGGCTCAGGCACCGAGGCCGGTCAGGGACACGAATCGGGCCATTTCGAGGGCGGCCGGCCCCGGGATGGGCGAGCATGAGGAGGTGAACTGCACGCACCGTTGGAGAGCGGCAGGTCGGGCAGATGGCCAAATGACTCGGCCTGCTCGCACGAGGGACGTGCGTTGGTGGCGGGTTCTTAACGTTCGCGGTAGGTGATACGGCCCTTGGTCAGGTCGTAGGGCGAGAGTTCAACACGCACTTTATCGCCAGGGACGATGCGGATGAAATACTTGCGCATTCGGCCGGCAACATGAGCCAGCACTTCATTGCCCGTCTCCAACTGCACGCGAAACCGCGTGTTCGCCAGAGCTTGAGTAACGGTGCCCTCGACCTCGAGAGCCTCCTCCTTCTTACTCATCAATGTCTCCCTTGTGATCGGTTCAGTGTCTTAAAAGAACTCGCTGTTTGGGCGGCTCATCTCGAGCTTCGACCGCCTGTCGTTCCGCACATCGGGCGAGACCGGGAAGTCGCTGAGCCGGAGCGGCAGGGAAAACGGCGAGCCAGATTCGCCTCTCGTTTCCAGGTGGCAGAATATTCCGCCGGCAGTGGTCTGAGCGAGTGGACGAATCGATCGGCAACTAGGACGTCCCGCGAACAGAGGTGTCGGTTTTGGGGGACCGTCATCGCTTCACAGGTGGGACCTATTGCGTCTAGTATACCGGATGTTCGGTTTGAATCCAGGCCAGTCGTCGGCGAACCGAAGAATCCGAAGAATCCACGAATCGAGTCCGATCAACCTCTTCTCACGACCAGCCCTCCATGCCGGATAGGCCCTCGAATCGACTTGAGGCGGAAATTCGCAAGGCCATGGGGCCCCAGCAGTTCCGGCTGCGCCGGGCGCTCAGACAGCTGCGCAAGGCCAAGGATCCCGGTCCATCGACCGAGGGCCGACTGGCTCACCTGGTTGACGAGATCGCACGGTCGGTGGAGCTCCGGCGTCGTCGCGCCGAGTCTGTGCCGTCGATCGTCTATGACCAGTCGTTGCCGATCCACCCGCGATGTTCCGAGATCAAGTCAGCCATCGAAGAGAACCGAGTGATCATCGTCTGCGGTGAGACCGGATCGGGCAAATCAACTCAACTCCCCAAAATCTGTCTGCAAGCCGGTCGGGGAGTCGACGGAATGATCGGGCATACTCAACCGAGACGCCTGGCCGCTCAGTCGATCGCCGCCCGGCTGGCCGAAGAGTTGGCGGTTCCACTGGGTGAAGCGGTTGGCTACAAGATCCGTTTTTCCGACAAGACGGGTCCCGAAACACTCATTAAACTCATGACCGACGGGATGCTATTGGCCGAGATCTCAGGCGATCGATTCTTGAACCAATACGATACGATCATCCTGGACGAAGCCCACGAACGTTCACTCAATATTGATTTCCTGCTCGGCTACCTCAAACGCCTCGTCCAGAAGCGCCACGATTTGCGACTGATTATTACCTCGGCGACCATTGACGCCGAGCGGTTTAGCGCCCACTTCCCGACCGCAGATCGACCGGCGCCGATTCTCACGGTGTCCGGACGCGGTTATCCGGTTGAGATACGCTATCGGCACGAGCCCGACTCCGATGATGCGGAGGATCCGGACACGGCCCGACAGGTGGTGGCTGCCGTCGACACGTTGATGGCCGAACGAGTAGGAGACATTCTGGTCTTCCTACCGACCGAGCGAGACATTCGTGATTCGGCGAAGGCGTTGGCCGGTTGGGTCGGCAATGGTCGGGTCGCGTGCGACGTCGTCCCGTTGTATGCCCGTTTGCCCGGCAAGGAGCAGCGGCGAGTTTTCGAGCCGCACGTACGACGCCGAGTCGTTTTGGCGACGAACGTTGCCGAGTCTTCGCTGACCGTGCCGGGAATTCGAGCGGTGGTTGACACAGGAACGGCGCGCATCAGTCGCTACTCGCCGCGTTCCAAGGTGCAACGACTCCCTGTCGAGTCCATTTCTCGCGCGTCGGCGGATCAGAGGGCCGGTCGATGCGGACGTGTCGGGCCTGGAATCTGCCTGCGACTCTACAGTCCGGACGACTACGCGGCGCGAGACTCCTACACGACTCCCGAAATCCGCCGCACGAACCTCGCCTCGGTCATCCTGCAGACGATGGCATTGAAACTGGGCGCGATCGATGACTTTCCTTTCCTTGATCCACCGGCTCCCGAGGCGATTCGTGACGGGTACAAGACCCTGTACGAATTGGGTGCCGTCGATCGGAACCGACAGATCACCGAGCTTGGAAGACAACTCAGTCGCTTGCCGGTCGACCCTCGCATCGGCCGGATGATTCTTGCCGCGGCCGAAGAACGTTGTCTCGAAGAAGTGTTAATCATCGCGGCCGGGCTGGAAGTACGAGACCCGCGCGAGCGACCCGCCGGGAAGACGGAGGCGGCCGACGAATGCCACCAGCAGTGGGCCGACGAGCATTCCGACTTCTTCAGTCTGCTCAAACTCTGGGACTTCTATCATCACTTGAAATCGACTCTCTCGCGCAACCAGTTGCGCCGTGCCTGCCACAAGAACTTCCTGTCCCTGAATCGACTGCGTGAATGGGCCGACATCTATCGCCAGCTACGTCAGATGGCCACGTCCGATCAGGCTTCCCGAGCCGAACGGGTCGACGACTACGACTCGGTACACCGCGCGCTGCTCACCGGGCTTCTGTCCGGAGTCGCACACCGCCAGGACACTTATCAATATCGCGGAGCGGGCGGCAATCAGCTCTTTCTTTGGCCCGGGTCTTCCCTGTTCTCGTCACCTCCCAAGTGGGTCATGGCTGCCGAATTGATCGAGACAACTCGCCGCTACTGCCGATCCGTTGCCCGAATCGATCCAGCCTGGATCGAGCCGCTGGCCGGCCATCTGCTGAGTTATTCCGAGTTCGAACCGTACTGGGATCAACGCTCGGCAACGCCCATGGTGTTCCAGCGCGTATCCCTCTTCGGCCTGACGGTTGTGGCCCGCCGAAGGGTTGCACTCGGACCGCTCGACCCCGCCGCCGCGCGGCAGTTGTTCATTCAGCATGGACTGGTCGAAGGGCAAATCCCGAACCGTTTCCCGTTTGTGCAACATAATCAAGAGGTGCGGAAGGAACTGGCCCGTCGAGCGGCCCGCGAACGGCGATCGGATTGGATCGTTGGCGAAACGGCAATCTACGAGTTCTACGACCAGCGGCTGCCCGATGATCTGTTCGACACAAGGCGACTCGGCAAGTGGCTTCGAGGGCAGACCAAGACCGGCACGCAACCGCTTTGCATGCGCATCGAGGATCTGGTGGATCCATCGAAGGAACACCATTCGACGGGTGCCTTTCCCGATCAACTCCACGCTCAATCCGGCCAGTTTCCCCTCCATTACGCCTTTTCGCCCGGCGATGAGCAAGACGGCGTCACGGTGACGGTCCCACAGCAGGCAGTAAACCAGATCTCGCGAGGGCTACTCGACTGGCTGGTGCCGGGACGACTGGAGGAGAAGGTAACCGCGCTGATTCGATCACTCCCCAAATCGCTGCGCCGAGGCCTCGTGCCGGCCCCTGATACGGCTCGGCGAGCGGTTGCCGAATTGACGTTCGGGCAGGGTGACTTCCTGAATGCCCTGTCGCACGTTCTGACGCGACTCGGCGGCGAAGCGGTGCGACCGGACGATTTTCAACTCGATCGGCTTCCTCACCACCTCGTAATGAAAATCCGACTGGTCGATCCACAGGGCAACGTCCTGGCCGTCGATCAGGACCTGGATCAGTTGCGGCGCAAGTTCGCCGGCGAAGACACGATGGCTGCCGGGAGCATTGATGATTCGGAGTGGAACCACCCTCCTACGTCAAAATGGGACTTTGGTGACCTGCCCGAGAAAGTATCGATCCGGCGCGGTACGTTCCAGGTGCACGCATTCCCGGCCGTCGTCGACCAGGGCCGTGCCGTGGCTGTTCGATTGTGCGACACGCTCGATCGAGCGAACCACGAGAGCCGAGCGGGAGTGCGCCGACTCTATTACCTGAACCAGCGCAAATCACTGATGGCTCACATCAAACACTGGCCCAAGCGAAGTCAGGCAGGATTACTGGCCGCCGTCCTTCCAGGCCCATTCGAACTGGACACCGAACTGGCACTCTTGATCACCGATCGGTCATTCCTGGGTGACGAGCCTCTCCCTCGTTGCGATGTCGAATTTCGCCGCCGACTTGATGCCGCTGCCGACCGGGCAGCCGTTGCCGTGCAAATCGTCCTGCCCCGTGCCCTCTCCATCCTCGAAGCAAACCACCGGGCTTCCATAGCGCTCGAGGAATTGCCCGCCGCTCGGTTCCCGGCAGCCGCCGAGGACGTGCGCCGCCAACTTGACGAGCTGTTACCCCCACGGTTCTTGACGGACACGCCGTGGAATTGGCTCGAACAACTCCCGCGTTTCTTGCGGGGTATCGACCAACGGCTCGATAAACTGCAACACGGAGGCTTCGCACGCGATGAAATGGGTCTGAAGCAATGGATGCCGTTCTACGAGCCATTCATCCAACGCCGCGACGATCATCGACGCCGCGGCCAGCACGATCCCGAACTCGAACTGTTCCGCTGGATGCTCGAAGAATTCCGGATTTCACTCTTCGCCCAGTCCTTGGGCACGAGTCTGACCGTCTCGGCCAAACGGCTCGAAAAGCAGTGGGAAAAAGTGGCCCCGTAATGCGCGCCGAAGCCCCGCCGCCAATCACCCGGAATAAACTGGGGTAACTGGATCGATTCTTCCGATAAGTTGAATTGTAGGGGTGTTGTCCGGGTGCGCTTGGCCACTTCGACTGCCAGTAGAAAATGACGTTGGTGGAATAGATAGGTTGGGGAACAGGGATGAGTGCTGGTACGACTGTCGAAACGGCTGAGACCACTGGGGCTCGCTACCCGGCCGGCGCCGATCCGAACCCGCAGCTGGTTCGAGCCACTCCACGGCGGGTCGAGCAGCTGGCTCGCGAGATCGCGGATTTGGCGAGCAACGAATCGACCGTCGAACACTTCTTTGGCCAGCTGCTGGTGCGAGTGACCGAGGCGCTGGCAGCCCTGGGGGGAGCCGTCTGGCTTGGTGATGAAGAGGCCGTGACTCAGATTTCCCAGATACAGTGGGATCGGCGATTCGACGCCGAACAGCGATCGGCGCATCACGATCTTCTCCGGCAGATCATGAGGTCTCAGAAGCCGTACAGCGTGCCACCTGCTATGCGCATCGCGTCGAACGATCCCGCGACGGTGCAATGGGTCAATCCGAGTGATTGCCTGGTGCTGTTGGTTCCCGTGCTCGTCGCCGGCCGGTCACGGGCGGTCATCGAAGTGTTGCAGCGGCCGGAACGAGGAGCATTGGCCGAACAGGGCTACCTGCGATTTCTCGCGCAGATGGGTGAACATGCCGAAATGTTCCTGAGTCGATTGGAGTTGACCAGGTTGGAAGACGAGCGTCGTTGGCTGGAAAAACTCGACCGGTTCACGACGACCATTCACGGACAGCTCGATATTCGCCGCCTGGCGTATACGATTGTCAACGAGAGCCGTCAGCTGATACCGGGCGATCGGGTAAGCCTGCTGGCAGGTGAGGGTCGCGGCGCGCGGCTGATGGCCGTCAGTGGTCTAGACAACATCAACCGGCGAGCGGAACAGGTAAAGTGCCTCGGCAAGCTCGCGGCCCGAGTTCTGGCGACGGGCGAGGCCGCCTGGCTTACGACTGGGGAATCGACATCGCAGCCGCCCCAAATCGAGACGATGTGGGATCGGTATGCAGATCTCTCGCATGTACGACGATGCGCCATTCTGCCGCTGGTGCCCGGCAAGGACGCCCATCAATCAGAAGAAGCGGGACGGTCGGTCGGCGCATTGGTCATTGAGCAGATTACGTCCGATGCGGGACAGGAGGAAGTCGTCCGTCTGGCGCAGCCGGTCGTCCGTCACTCGGCCCTGGCTGTCTCCACGACACTGGCTCGACAGAACATCTTCCTGCTTCCCTTGTGGCAAGGAATCGGCACGTTGATTCGTTCGATTGGCGGGCGGTATTTCTGGCATACGGTGATGCTGGTGGCAGGACTCCTGGCCGCGGTTTACTCGCTCGTTGCCGTCCAAACCGAGCTGACCATTCCCGCCAGGGGCCATTTGCGCCCGGTTCAGCGCAACCACGTTTTCGCACCGCAAGACGGTGTCGTCGACCGCGTGATGGTGAGGCATGGGGAAATGGTTGAGTCGGGCCAGGTGTTATTGACGATGCGAAATACCGAGCTCGACGTCGAGATCACTTCGCTGGCCGGAAAACTGACGACCAGCAAGGAACGTGTCGTGGCTCTTCAAAGAGTGCTGCTCGACGATCCACAATTGGACACTGAGCAGCAGAGTCGGCTGGCCGGCGACTTGATGCAGTGGAAACAGACCGTGATCGACACGCAACATCAACTCGACTTGCTGCATGACAAACGGGCCCGGCTCGTGGTCCGTGCCACGCATGCCGGGCAGGTCATCACGTGGCAGGTTCGCGAGCAGTTATTGCATCGGCCCGTTCAACGAGGGCAGGCCCTGCTGTCGGTCGTCAAGCCGGACGGTGAGTGGGAGCTCGAATTGACGGCAAAGGAATCACACGCTGGGTTCGTATTGGCACAGTTGGAACGGGCCGAAGGAGAGGAAGTGCCGGTTCGATTCGTACTTGCGTCACACCCGGAGACGGCACTTCAGGGTTACATCGTGGCAACGGATCCGACCACACAGGTCAGCCCGGAAGGTGCGGGCGAGCTGCGCCTCCGCGTGGCTGTCGACAGGCGCAATCTTCCCGAGTTACGTAACGATGCGACCGTGTTGGCGCACATCGATTGTGGCCGGAGGGCTGTCGGGTTCGCCTGGTTCCACGACGTGTGGCACCTAATCCAAACCAGGGTCCTGTTTTAGTCCTTTGCGCACCTCCTTTCTTTTGAAGGCGAGGGAAGCGAGTTTCGTGGAGTAATGACGTCATGGTCCCGAGAGAGCGAAAGACAGAGAGGCGGAACATCCCCGCTCTGCACCGAATGGTCCTGCTGAGTTGGATGGCACTCGGATGGGTGCCGGTCACCGACGCCCAGACGCAGATCGGCACGGGGTCATCCTTACCGTCGTTTGCCACCGTACCGGCCTGCCAGGTGTTTCTTATCGATGACGTGCGGATTCCGGCTCGCCAGGCCGGCGTGCTGGTCGAGTTGAGCGTGCGCCAGGGATCTCGGGTGCGGGCCGGTGGTATCGTGGCGCGGATTGACGACCGCATGGCCCAGTACGAAAAACTGACGGCCGAGCTGAAACGAGATGTTACCTTGGCGCGGGCCGAGAACGACATCGATGTTCGCTATTCCCAAGCGTCATATGGTGTGGCTGATGCGGAACTCGCTCAGAGCCAGGATATCGACCGGCGCGTGCCCGGCTCGGTTTCCGATTCAGAGTTAAGACGTTTGAGGTTGACTCGGCAACGTGCCTTGCTGCAGATCGAACGCAGTCAGCTCGACCTGCACGCCGCGAAGCTGACGGCCGACGTGGAACAGGCGGCCGTCGCAGCAGCCGAAGACCGTATCTCGCGTCGACGTATTCTAGTGCCGTTCGACGGAACCGTACTTGAGGTGTTTAAGCACCGGGCAGAATGGGTCAATGAGGGCGAGCCGGTCGTGCGCTTGATTCGGCTCAATCGGCTACGCGTTGAGGGATTCCTCAGTGCACGACAGTTTAACCCCGACGAGATCGACCGACGGTCGGTCATGATCGAAATCGAGCGAGCTCGCGGGCAGAAGGTACGTTTGCGAGGCGCCGTCGTCTTCGTCAGCCCCATGTTACAGGCCGGAAACAAATATCGTGTAACGGCGGAAGTCGATAATCGCCGGGTCAATGACCAGTGGGTTTTGAAGCCGGGTATGACCGCCACGATGACGGTGGAACTGAATGATTCCGTGGAGCTGTCGGCTCGACCTGAGCAGTAGGCGTAACGCGTGCCGTCTCTTACCATCGCCTCGCGCGATCCGTTTTTCCGTTCGTGGGACTGCCCATGATTTCTCTCGGCGACACCATGATCGACAGCGCTCAACGGCCCCTTGCGTTGCGCATGCGTGCGGACCTGATCGTCAGTGCGCAGACCTTCCAGGGCCGCCAGTACTGGATGGTCAAGGACCCTCTCACGTTGCAGTTCTATCGGTTCGAGGAAGAAGAATACCGACTTCTATGCATGCTCGACGGCCTTGCAAGTTCTGCGGAGATCCAGGCCGAGTTTCAGCGCCGATTCGCCCCGCAACGACTCTCCATGGCTCAGCTGACTGCCTTCGTGACCCAGTTGTTCCGCCAATCTCTCGTCGTTTCCGACGCGACCGGGCAAGGCGAGCAGCTCCTCGTCCGCCGGCAGGAGCGACGCCGGAACCAGCTGCTGGCCGGCGCCGCCAATCTCCTGGCCATTCGCTTGCCTGGCCCGAATCCAGACCGCCTGCTTACCGGCGTCCACAAACTCGCAGGCTGGCTCTTCTCCCTGCCGTTCGTGATCGGCACGCTGGTCTTGATGCTCGGCGCCGGGATTCTGGTGACTGTCGAATTCGATACGTTCATCCATCGGTTGCCAGGGTTTGAACAGTTCTTCGCCAGGGACAACTGGTTGTTATTGGCGCTCGTGCTGGGCGGGACAAAAGTGCTGCACGAACTGGGGCATGGAGTCGTCTGCAAGCGGTTCGGGGGAGAATGTCATGAGATGGGCATAATGTTTCTGGTGTTCACGCCCTGTCTCTACTGCAACGTGTCCGACTCGTGGATGTTGCCGAGCAAATGGAAGCGGGCAGCGATTGGAATGGCGGGCATCTACGTCGAGCTCGTCCTGGCGTCGTTGGCCACCTTCGTCTGGTGGTTCAGCCAACCAGGCCTGCTGCACTACCTTTGCCTGAATGTCATGTTCGTCTGTTCCGTCAATACGTTTCTGTTTAACGGCAATCCATTGTTGCGATATGACGGCTACTATGTTCTGTCGGACCTTGTAGAGATCCCGAATCTGCGTCAAAAGGCCCGTGATCTGATCGGGCGACTTGCAGCAAAGTGGTTCTGCGGGGTCGAACCGGCCTACGATCCGTTTCTGCCGCAACGTCATCGATGGTTTCTGTACGGCTACGGACTGGCCGCGTCTGTTTATCGCTGGATGATCCTCTCGGCCATCCTTTGGTTCCTTTATCAGATCTGTGCATCGCATGGGTTGCGTAGCATTGGAAAAGGGCTCCTCGTTCTGGCCGCACTCGGACTGGCCGTGGATCCGGTTCGACGGACCGTCGGTTGGATGCGATCCCCACCAAGGAGACACAAGGTGAAGAAGTTTCGTATTGTGCTGGCCGGCTCCATTCTGGTCGCGGCGGCCGTCCTGCTGCTGGCGTGGCCGTTGCCTTATCGAATTCACTGTCGACTTAATGTCGAACCGGGACAGGCAAGAGCCGTCTATGTCGAAGTCCCCGGCGTCCTGCGGCAGACCAACGTAATACCCGGTCAGCCCGTTCGATCCGGCCAGAAACTGGCGTTGCTGCAGAACCATGAACTCGACCGACAAATATCAAAGTTGGAGTTCGAGCAACAATCGTTGGAGGTTCATCTTCAATCACTCAGGCAACGCGCCCATTACGATCAGGGAGCGCTGAGCGAGTTGAGTGAGGCGACCGAAAGGCTGACGTCGTTGCGACGCAGGCTGGCGCGGCGTCGTGAACAACGACGGCATCTCGTTCTCAAGGCGCCGGCCGATGGAGTCGTTCTTCCGTCCCGGCGGCGGGACGCAGTCGGGCAGCCCGGATCGCTGCCATTCTGGACGGGACACCCCTGGGAGACCGAAAACCAGGGCGCCTTTCTCGCCCAGGGTGTTTCCTTCTGCCGGATTGGATCTCCCACGCGTGGCGAAGCGATCATCGAAATCGACGAGGATTGGATTGAGTTCGTTAGGTCGGGGCAACCGGTGGATCTCCTGCTGACACACTGGCCCGATCGACCACTGCATTCTAGAATCCGTGAGATAGCTCGGTCCGACTCGAAGTCCGATCATGTGACCAATCGGGAGCCGTCCGGTTTTGCCGCCGATGATCGAGGGGACCGGCGTCGGCCGACACGCGTCTATCGAGCTCGTGTTCCCATTGAATTGGATTCGGGGCACCTTTTGGTTCACGGGACCGGGACCGCTCGAATTGATGTCGGTCGTCGCTCGCTTGGTCGTCGATGTTGGGATAGTCTGCAACGAACGTTTCGCTGGGAGTGGTAATGATTCGCGCGGTTGTGTTCGACCTGGATGGTACGCTTCTCGACTCACTGGCCGACATCGCGACCGCCGCGAACCAGGTGCTCGGCGAACAGGGATTCCCTGTCCATTCCGTCGACGCCTATCGTCGGTTTGTCGGCAATGGCGCTCGACGACTGGTCGAACGAGTCGTTCCCGAGTCGCACGACGTTGACGACGCATTTGTTTCGGCCATGGTCGAGTCGTTTCGGACGGCGTACCAGGTGGCCTGGAACGTCCAGTCCCGGCTCTATGAGGGTGTCCCGGAGCTCTTAGCGAGTCTGCAACAGCGGGACATGAAGCTGGCGGTCCTGTCGAACAAGCCCCATGATGCCACCGTTCGTTGCGTCGATCATTTCATGGCCGGCGTTCCCTTTTCCAGCGTTCTGGGACAACAGGCCGATCGGCCGCCCAAGCCTGACCTGACCGGCGTGGGCGAGATCATCGACGCACTGCAAATACCGCCCGATCAGTGTGCCTACCTGGGGGATACGGGCGTTGATATGCAGACGGCTACCGGTGCCGGCATGCTCGCCGTCGGCGTCTTGTGGGGGTTTCGTGACGCCGATGAACTCACGTCTTCCGGTGCCCGCCATCTTATCGCTCACCCGGTCGAACTGCTGAAAATCGTCGACCGTTAGCGTGTGACGACGGCATGTTCCATTCAGGTCGGCCGTCTGTTGACAGCTAGCGCAGGAACCGAGCATGCAGGCGGGCGATCTTGGCTCGGGCCCGGCAATGGGCGGATGCTGGCGGTTGCAGCCATACGTGCAAAGACCGTTGCTTGTCTTATCTCTGCTTTAGCGACCCG
>CAYNDU010000092.1:0-13068 GCA_964395615.1 uncultured Pirellulaceae bacterium
GTCAAGATCGCGCTGAATAGTACGTCCACCCAAAACGAGCCCGTTCCTGCACCCCCGGGGCGCGGGTTCGCTCGTCCCATTCCTCGGACCTTGATCATCGCCGTTCGCTTCCACTTCTTCAGCCCGGTGGTCACCAGACTCGGCCAGCACTAGAATCGGCCGTAGCTCACAATCACGACCGAATCCCGCCCGCCGGTCCTTGGCCTTTGAGGGCCGAAGGCGCAGAGCGATCGTTCGGTCGTTTCTTGGGTCGCCCACTTCGGGGCACGGTAAAACTGATCTTTCCGCAAATCCGGTAATTACGACCATCATGACACGACGCTTTATTAACCAGTTGGGCGAGCACGAGAACATCGAACAGGTGTTTCTGGTGACCGACAAGCAGATGCGCACCAATCGCAACGGTAATCTCTACCTGCAGATGCGTCTTACCGATCGGACTGGATCGGTGTCGGCGATGCTCTGGAATGCCAACGATCAGCTGTATCGCAGTTTCGAAATCGGCGACTATGTTCAGGTTCAGGCGGCGACGCAGTTCTATAACGGCGCCCTGCAGATGATTGCTCAGCGCGTCAATGTCGTGGATTCGGCCGGCATCGACGAGAGCGATTTCTTGACACTTACGGAGACCGACGTTGCCGGGCTCGTTAATCGATTGGGCGAGCTATTGCGGAGTGCCGAGAATTACCACGTGCGTTGTTTGGGCGAGTGTTTCTTGATGGACGAGTCGTTCATGGCCCGATTGACTCGGGCACCGGCCGGGATCAAACACCACCATGCTTACACGGGCGGACTGCTGGAACATGTGGTGGGACTCATGGAACTCGTCGAGGTCGTGGCCGAACGCTATCCGCAGCTCGACCGAGACGTGTTGATCGCCGGAGCGTTTCTGCACGATCTGGGAAAGATCGACGAACTTACGTATGACCGGGAACTGGGGTACAGTGACGAAGGCCAGTTGATCGGGCACCTGATTATCGGTGTCGAACTGCTGAACGCCAAGATCGAAGAGACTCGCAATCTATGTGAAGAGCCGTTCCCCGAGTCCTTGCGATTGCATCTGAAGCACATGATCCTAAGCCATCATGGCCAATACGAGTTTGGCAGCCCAAAGCTACCTATGACCTCGGAGGCGCTGGCACTTCATATGCTCGACAACCTGGACGCCAAGTTGCATGCGTTTGAGCAGTTGATGTCGAGCGATGCGAATAGTGAGAGTCAGTGGACGGCGTATCAGCCGAGTTTGAATCGAAAGCTCTACAAGCCGCGGCCCGACACCGCGACGTGAGAATTGCATTCGCCCTGAGAATCGGGCGACCTTCAGGGGAGATGCCCGCCGATGACCCGGTCGAAAAAACTGTCCGATCTCGAATTGCTGATTCTCAAACACGTTCAATCTGACCGGTATCAGCCGGTCAAGCCACGCGTCATTACGAAACAGCTGGGCTTGGATCCCGCGCGCCGAGCCGAGGTGCGGAAGGCGGTCAAACGGCTGGCACAGGCCGGCGAGGTGAACTACGGCAAAAACCACCTGGTCCGAGTCGGGTCGGGACCGCGGGCCAAAGCACCCGTTCAGTCGAAACGGCCGACTCGCCCGGCGGCCCCTTCGGTCGTCGGCGTCTTCCGACGTAATCCCGCCGGATTCGGTTTCGTCCGCCCTCGGCCGGCCACCGGAAAGGAAGTGTCGGGTCCCGACATCTACATCTCGGCCCGACGTGCCCAGGATGCTTCGAGTGGCGATGTCGTGCGCGTTCAGATTCGGAAAACGAAAGGAAAGGCGTCGAACAAGGGTCCTCGTGGCGAAATCATTGAAATCGTGGAACGCTCGACCTATCAGTTTGTCGGCACGTATCGACCGCGTAATGCGGTCCCGTTGGTCCGAGTCGATGGGACCGTGTTTGCCCAACCGGTTCCGGTCGGCGACCCGGGGGCCAAAAACGTCCACCCCGGTGACAAAGTTGTCATCGAAATGGTCCGGTTTCCCTCGCCCCTGCATGAGGGTGAGGCGGTCGTCGTCGAAGTGCTTGGACCGAGAGGAAAACCGGGTGTCGACACGATGTCGATCATCCGGGAGTATCAGCTTCCCGACGAATTTCCCGAGGAGGTTTTGGAAGAGGCGAGACGGCAGTCCGAGTCCTTTGATCCTGAAGACCTGACCGAACGCCTTGACCTGACCGCTACCACAATCGTAACGATCGACCCGGCCGACGCCCGCGACTTTGATGATGCCATCTCGCTCGAGAAACTGCCCAACGGTAATTGGCGCCTGGGGGTCCACATCGCGGACGTGGCTCATTTCGTCCGACCCAAATCCGCCCTGGATCAGGAAGCGAGGCAACGGGCCACAAGTGTTTATCTACCCGATCGCGTGATTCCGATGTTGCCGGAAATCGTGTCGAATCACTTGGCCAGCCTGCAGCCCGACCAGATCCGTCTGGCCAAAACCGTGTTCATGGAACTGACTCCCGACGGTACGACGATGCATGTCGAGATCGCCAGTTCGGCGATCCGCAGCACTTACCGATTCAATTACGAAGAGGTGCAACAGCTGATCGACGGGGACACGACTTGGAAGAAACGGCTGACGCCCGAGGTCTACCGGCTGGTGAACCATATGCACGAGCTGGCCATGGTGCTACGCAGACGGCGCATGGAAAACGGCTCCTTGGAGCTGATCCTGCCGGAACTCAAGATCGATCTGAACGACGACGGCCAGGTCACCGGTGCTCATGCCGTGGAGAACAGTCCCAGTCACCAGGTAATTGAAGAGTGCATGCTGGCGGCCAATGAAGCCGTGGCTCAATGGCTGTCCGATCAGGAAGTTCCTTTCCTGCGTCGAGTTCATGCGTTGCCGTCCGAAACAAAGTTGCGCGACTTGACACAATTCGTCCGCGATCTTGGGCTCTCCAGCGGAGACCTGAAGAGTCGTTTTGAGATCCAACGCGTGCTCGAAGAAGTGGACGGAAAACCAGAGGAAAGGGCCGTAAACTATGCCGTTCTGCGCAGTATGCAGAAGGCCGTTTACTCGCCCCAAAAGGAAGGTCATTACGCGCTCAACAAGACACACTATTGTCACTTTACATCACCCATTCGCCGCTATCCCGATCTCACGGTCCACCGTCTGATCGATCTGCTGAACAGCGGCAAGCGGCCCCGCCAGAATTATGGCCAACTCGAGTCGCTTGGGCACCATTGCTCGGACCGCGAACAACGGGCGGCGGCCGCAGAGCGGGAACTGGTTAAAATTAAACTGCTCAACTTCCTGAGCGAGCAGCTTGGCCTGCAACTAGACGGCGTGATTACGGGCGTGGAAGAATTCGGATTATTCGTCCAGGGAGTGCAACTTCCGGCCGAAGGACTGGTTCATATCAGCTCCTTGCAGGATGACTATTATCATTATGATGCGGCCGTCCATGCCTTGGTCGGGCGGAAGCAATCCAACCAATACCGCCTGGGCGATCTGGTACGGGTCGAAGTGTTCCACGTTGACCTCGATCGCCGTATGCTCGACCTGCGCGTGGTCGACAAACGGTCACGTGCCGAGCTGCCCGCGCCGACAAAGAAGAAGGCTGCCGGCAAGCAGCCTGCAGGCAAGAAAGCGACGACCAAGCGTCAGCCACGGCGACCGAAGAAAAAGTCGAAGAGGAAGTGACGGTTCACGGTTTCCAATTGGTGGGATCGTCGCTCTCGCGAGCCGAAACGTCACTCTCGCGAGCCGGGCGCGTTGCGGCCTGGCGGCGCCGTTGTCCGGGTTGAAACGTGCGAGCCAATCGTCGTGAGGCCCATTCCCGCGATTGTGCGGCCTTCCTACCGCGATTGTGCGGCCGTCTTGCCGCCACGATCCGGGCCGTTTGACGCATTCGGCCGTGTCGATTTACTAGCGATAGGAAGCCCCTGGCAAGTGTCCCGGCATCCGGTACAATGCCCAAAACAGGGTCTTCATCCTTCCGGGTTTGCCGAGCGGGCAGGCTGGTTTTGATCGTTGACAACCGGGTGTTTTTTGCCATTGTCGAGCGGCGGCGAAAGTGTTGTTCGCCCGTAGCGCGGGTTCCGTTACCATGACCGATTCACTGCTTACCACTCCACTGACCGGCTGGCACGACGCACATTCGGGTCGATTGGTCGATTTTGCCGGCTGGTCGATGCCCGTATTGTACACGTCGATTGTCGAGGAACATTCGGCGACGCGCACGGCGATTGGCCTGTTCGATATTTCGCACATGGGTCGGCTGGAGTTTCACGGACCCGATTGCCTGAGCTGGCTCGACTCGATCGTCACCCGTCGCGTGCGCCGGATGGGCGTCGGGGCGATCCGATACGCCCTGGTGACGAATGAACGCGGCGGCATCCTGGACGATGTGCTCGTCTACCACCTGCCCGATCCGTCCGGGTCGGCTCGAATCATGATGGTGGTCAACGCGTCGAATCGTGAGAAGATCGTGGACTGGTTATCCGATCACCGGCCGGCGAGCGGCGAGGTGGAGATCGTCGATCTGACACGTTCGACGGCAATGATTGCCGTGCAGGGTCCTCAGGCGGTGGCGTTGGCCGACCCGTTTCTGGAAGTTGATCTTCCGGGTATGAAGTACTACACCGGCACGACCACGCGTTTTGGCCAATGGAAAGTCATTGTCAGCCGGACCGGCTACACGGGCGAGGATGGTTGTGAGCTGATCGTGCCGACCGAAGCGGCCGAGCCCATCTGGCAGCAACTGCTCGACGCCGGCCAAGACCGTGGAGCGGTACCGGTTGGGCTTGGCGCAAGGGACACGCTTCGCCTCGAAGCGGCCATGCCCCTGTATGGCCATGAACTGAGCGAGCAGATCAACCCAATACAAGCGGGACTGCGTTTTGCCGTCCAGATGAAAGATCATGAGTTCATCGGTCGAGCGGCCCTGGCGCGCGCTGTTGAAGCGACCGACCTTCCGCAACGCGTCGGATTGCGAATCGAGGGGCGCCGCCCGGCCCGGGAACATTATCCTGTTGTCGCGCATGGCCGGACGGTCGGCGAATTGACCAGTGGGACATTTTCGCCGACGCTTGGGTACCCGATCGCGATGGCCTACGTGCCGGCCGACCTGGCCAAAACCGGCACGTCGTTGGAAGTAGATATTCGAGGCAAACTTTGCCCGGCTCACATTGTCCCGTTGCCGTTTTACTCGCGGCCCTCGTAAGGAGTTGATCGTGAAACCTGAGGAATTGTTGTACGCCGAGTCCCATGAGTGGGTCCATTTGTCCCAACAGGATGGTCAGTCGGTCGCCACGGTTGGGATTTCCGCCTTTGCCCTGGAGCAACTGACCGACCTCGTTTTCATGGAATTGCCGCAGGTTGGCGCGAGTCTCAAAGCGGGCGATGTGTTTGGCGAAGTGGAATCGGTCAAGGCGGTCAGCTCGCTGTTCAGCCCGGTTACCGGCGATGTCAAGGAAGTTAATACCGGTATCGTCGACCGGCTCGAATCGCTGGCCGACCTGCCGTACGATCAGGCTTGGATCGTCAAGATTCGAGTGACCGAGGATGCGACGATCGCCAAGTTATTGGACTTCACTGCCTATCAGGCCCAATGTGCTACCGAGGGATGACGGGGCCGCGGTGCGTTGCCTGAGCGTTCGCCCGGCCGGCATGGTTGCGAAGCCGAGCGGTCGCGAAGCCGATCAATCGGGCCATCGATCCCATTTGGTTCACTCGGCAAAGCAGGCCGAACTGTTGACGACGTTTTTCTTGCTGGACCCGGTCTCCCCGGGGGAGTTTTCTCGACATGCCGTACATTCCGAACACGCCTGAAGACCAACGCGAGATGCTCGAGGCGATTGGGCTCGGGTCCATCGATGAACTATTCGACTCGATTCCGACCGAGCTTAGGTTGCAGCGCCCGCTGCAACTGCCGGCCGCGCTGAGTGAGATGGAATTGACCCGAGAGATGCAATCGCTGTCGGGAAAGAACGCGCACACGGAGTCACACATCTCGTTCCTGGGCGGCGGAAGTTATGATCATTTCATTCCCGCCGTCGTCGATGCGATCGCGTCACGCGGTGAATTCTATACTTCTTACACGCCGTATCAGCCGGAGGTGAGTCAGGGCAATTTGCAGGCGACGTTTGAGTATCAGTCGCTGATCTGTGCGTTGACCGGAATGGACGTTTCGAACGCCAGCTTGTACGACGGAGGTAGCGCGGCGGTCGAAGGCGTTTTGTTGAGTATGAACGCGACTCGGCGTCAACATAAGGTCGTCACGGCTGGGAGCGTGCATCCCGAATACCGGCAGATCCTGGAAACTTACCTGGCCAATCTCGATTGCGAGTTGGTAACGGTGGAGCCGGTGGATGGTCGAGTTTCTCCGGTCGATGTCGCGGCGGCCGTTGATGACCAAACGGCGTGCGTGCTGGTACAGCACCCCAATTTTTTCGGCTGTCTGGAGGATGTGGCGGCGCTTGCCGCTGTGGCCCACGACGCCGGGGCGATGCTGATCGAGTCGTTCGATCCGATCAGTTTGGGCTTGCTGAAGCGGCCCGCTGAACTGAACGCCGATATTGCCGTTGCCGAAGGCCAGTCGCTCGGCAATCCCCTTCAGTTCGGTGGTCCCTACCTGGGTATCATGGCCTGTCGCGAGCAATTCGTGCGGCGCCTGCCCGGTCGTATCGCAGGCCAGACCGTGGATCGAAGGGGTCGTCGTTGCTGGGTGCTGACGCTGCAGACTCGTGAACAACATATTCGTCGTGACAAAGCGACAAGTAACATTTGCACGAATCAAGGTCTTTTTGCGTTGCGGGCGGCCATCTACCTCAGCTGGCTCGGGCCCCACGGGCTGAGCGAAGTGGCCGAACTCTGTCTGAATAAAGCCCACGCTGCGGCCGAGCGATTGGCAAACACCGACCGGTTTTCAAAGCCGTTTGCCGCGCCCTTTTTTAAAGAATTTGTTATCCGAGACCGTGATGGCCAGATCGCGGACCTGGTTGAACAGTCGGCCGCCGACGGCCTGCTCGCCGGGGTCCCGCTGTCACCCTGGTATCCCGAACTCTCTGACTGCATGCTCGTGGCGGTCACCGAAAAACGGACCACTCAGGAAATTGACGCGCTGGTTCAGCAATTGACAGGTATCTCTCACACACAGACGACCACCCATGCGTAACTCCCAAGCGACCCAAACGCTGCACGAACTCTCGTCACCCGGCCGCCGCAGCTCCCAGTTTCCGCCCTGCGATGTCCAAGCGTCTGGTGCCGAATCGTTGTTGCCGGCCGAGTATCTGGCGGATCGGCGGGCGCCGTTACCGGAGCTTTCCGAACCTGATGTGGTGAGACATTTTACGAACCTGTCGACCATGAACATGTCGGTCGATACGCATTTCTATCCGCTTGGTTCCTGTACGATGAAGTACAATCCGAAGCGAAATGAGCGGCTTGCCGCCCTGCCCGGATTTCTCAATGTGCACCCCTATCAGCCCGTTTCAACGTTGCAGGGAATGCTCGACCTCCTCTACCACCTTCAAGAATTCCTGGCCGAGATCAGCGGATTGCCCGCCGTCTCGTTGCAGCCGGCGGCCGGCGCCCATGGCGAATTGACCGCGCTGATGGTCGCCGCTGCCCATTTTCGACAATTGGGGGAAGCCCGGACGACCGTCCTGACTCCCGATAGCGCCCACGGAACGAACCCGGCCAGTGCCCGGATGGCCGGATTCGAGACCGTTACCATTCCGAGTACGGACGGCGGAAAAGTCGATCTTGATGCCCTTGATCGTCATCTCGATGACCGGGTCGCCGTCTTCATGATCACCAACCCGAACACCCTGGGACTTTTCGACGACCAGGTGGCGACCATTTCGGCGAAAGTTCACGCGCAGGGTGGACTGATCTACCTGGACGGGGCGAATATGAATGCGATTCTCGGCATCACGCGACCGGGCGATTTTGGCGCGGATATGATGCACTTCAATCCGCATAAAACGTTCTCGGGCCCGCATGGCGGAGGCGGTCCCGGGGCGGGACCCATCTGCGTCTCGGATCGCCTGGCTCCCTATCTGCCCGTCCCCATCGTGGCTCGCGACCAGGAACAGTTCTTCCTCGATTCGAATCGCCCGCTCTCGATTGGAAGGGTGCGGTCTTTCTTCGGGAATGTGGGTGTGTTGGTGCGTGCGTATTGCTATCTCCTCACGCACGGGCCTGACGGGTTGCGACGAGTTTCCGAGCAGGCTGTGCTAAACGCCAATTATCTCCTTAGCCGCGTCAGACACTTCCTGCCGATTCCACACGGCGATCGATGTATGCATGAGTTCGTTGCCTCGGCCGAAGGACTCAAACAGTCCAAGGGACTCAAGCAACCGGCGATGGATGTCGCCAAGCGATTGCTCGACCACGGTTTTCACGCGCCCACCGTCTATTTCCCATTGACCGTCCATGACGCCTTGATGATCGAACCGACCGAAACGGAGAGCAAACAGACGCTCGACGCATTTGCCGAATGCCTGTTTCATGTGACCGGCGAGACGACGGAATTAGTTCGCGACGCGCCGCACTCCACTGTGATTAGCCGCCCCGACGAGGTTCAGGCAGCCAGGCAACCGATTCTGCATTGGAATCTGGACGATGACCAGGTCGATTGAAGACGCTCGGCTCATCTACCACCAGATGGGCCCGGCGGCGTGGAATATGGCCGTTGACGAAATGCTGTTGCGTCGGGCCGAAGCATCGCGGAGCGTGACGTTAAGGATCTACGCCTGGAGCCAACCTACGCTCTCCCTGGGTTATTTTCAGAACGCCGGGGACCGTGCCGGCCATGCCGCCAGCCTCAGGTGCCCTGTCGTGCGCCGATCGACGGGTGGAGGTGCCATCGTCCACGACGCGGAACTCACCTACAGCCTGGTGATTCCACCCTCACTGCGAGGAAACGCGGATCACCAATCATACTATCGCACCTGCCATCATGCGCTGATCAAAGGGCTCGGCGATCAGGGTGTGACGGCACACCGGTGCGATGCAATCGACCTGAACCGGACGGACCGTTTCCTCTGTTTTGAACGACGATCGGCGGGCGACGTGCTGATCGGCGAGCATAAGATTGGCGGCAGCGCGCAACGCCAACATCGCCGAAGTCTCCTGCAACACGGAACGTTTCTATGGCGGTCTTCGCCCGCTGCGCCGGAAATTCCGGGCGTTCAAGACCTGGCGTCTGGCCCAGTGGACATTAATCAGGTCATTTCGGCCTGGCTCGACGACCTGGCGGATCAGTTCCTCGTTCGATGGACCGAGTGCGCCCTGGCGGGACCCGAAATCGCAGAGGCTCGCGAGATCGCGCGCGCCAAGTACGCGAGCGAGAAATGGACCCTTCGGAGGTAGATGGGGCCACCCGAAATGCGATCCCTTTTGACTTGGGGGGCCTGTTTTGGTATTCTCCGGCGTCATTAATCTGTTTAGATGGGGCCGTTGATCTCTTGCAAGTTGGGGCAATTTGAGATCATAATGATAGTTGTTGAAGGGTGACAAACGATCGTCGCTGACAAGCGGTCGTTTTGAGAGGGGCGCGTTCGGCCTGGTCACTCACGGCCGAACACCTGGACGAGAATACCGAACGGGATATGTAGATCTGCTTATCTGTTGGATCGCAGTATTGCGGATTGTCGGTAGGTCTTTGCATCGGATAGAGAAGGCTGGCACACGTTCAACGCACCGAGGGTGCACCGTAAACGGGGACTCATGTGGGGGCCATTGTGGACCCACGTTCGCCGTACGGTTAGCTTAGGCCAACGAGTTAAGGGAAGATCCGTAATGCAAGTCAAACTGCGTGTGATGCAGGGAGCTCAGTCGGGCCGAGAGGTCGCGCTTTCGTCGACGGAGTTTTTGATCGGGCGCGGCGAGGAATGCCACCTGCGTCCGAAGAGTGACGCGATCAGTCGCCAGCACTGCACGATCCGAACGGCCGACAACCAGTGCTTTGTTGTTGACATGGGAAGTAAGAACGGCACCTATGTGAACGGACAGCGAGTCGAGGGCGAATGCCAGATACAGGCGGGCGATCATTTGCAGGTAGGGCCTCTTCAGTTCCAAGTTGTATTTGCCCATGCCTTGGGCGGAGCCAAGCGACCTGCGGCTCGAAACGTCAAGGAAGTGGCCACTCGGACGGCCGAGGGCGGCTCGGACGACCTCGACATCGCTCGCTGGCTCGATGACGGTGCCGACCCGGCAGAGAGTCAGGCCGTGGCCACACCCGAGACTCGGCAGTTTCGACTGGATGATACGAACCAGGAGGCGATGGAGACTCAAGTTGATCTGGGAGACGATGTTCCCACATCGACCGATGCCCGACCCGACTCTTCCGAAACAGAGTCGGAGGAACCGGCGGACGAATCGGAGCAATCGGGCAGCCGTTTGAAGAAAAAGGATCCACCGGGCAAACTCCCACCGAAGTCGCGGATCAACTCAAGAGACTCGCGAGAAGCGGCTGCCGACATGCTGAAGAATTTCTTCAACCGCCGTTAGTCGGCGTGCACCGGGCGTATTCTGGTCATTCGATTCGCCCGGCCGGACCGGTTTTCGTTAATTCCTACGACCGGTCCCAAGATCTCGCCCGAAATGGAGAATAAGAAGAAGATCCATTTTATGGCGGATGACCTGGCGCGGATTCTGAAACTCCATGCGGCCAGGCCGGGTAATGCACAGTATGACGGCCGGAGATCGATGAGTGTCGGACGAATTACTCCAACTGATTTCCGACTGTCTCGCGGGTAATCAAACCGCGATGCTGGATCTCGTCAATCGGTACCGTGGCCGAGTGTTCGGTCTCTGCTATCGGATGCTTGGCCAGCGTGAAGATGCGGAAGACGCGGCGCAGGAGACGTTCGTTCGGGCCCTGAAGAATCTGCATTCGTGGGACTCTGAGCGACCGTTTGAGCCTTGGTTGCTGGCCATTGCCGGGAATCGATGCCGAACGGCACTTGCCAGACGTATGCGCCGGCCGCTTTACCATTCGTTGGTCGAGCCGCTTGCGGATGCCGGTCCTGATCCGCAGGCTGCTCGCCAGTTGGCCGAGGAAGTCGACTTGGCGTTAGGCGAGATTCGCATTGAGTATCGACAAGCGTTTGTGTTGTTTCATGAACAGGAAATGAGTTACGCGCAGATCGCCAGCACGATGGAGTGCCCGGTCGGAACCGTGCGGACATGGATCCATCGGGCACGAAAAGAACTGATCGGTCATTTGCGTGCTCGAAAAGTGGTGGAAACACGCCATGCGATGTGAGGCCTTTGAATCGCGACTGAATCAACTTCTCGATCAGCGTCGTGTCGTCGATACGGATCGCGAATTGCTCAACCATGCCGTTCACTGCCCGGCTTGTTCCCACACCCTGCACCTGCTGGACGTGCTTCTCGATGGTCTGGCCGAGTCCGCGCCACCCGGTCTATCCGAGGACTTTGCGTTTAACGTTGTCGAGCGGGTGCAGGATGCCAGGGAGCCGTACGCATCGGCCGATTCGCGTGTCTCACGACGCGGGAAGCTGGCCACCAATGAGTCGACGCGCGGCGCCTTGCCAGATAAGGCGAGTCGGGTGTCACCCGAACGTCAGTTGCCACGTAACACTTCGACGATTCTCAACGCCTGCCTCGCCGCGGCGGCTCTATTGCTGGTTGCTGTCCTGCCGCTCGGGTGGCACCGCCTCGGCCCGGACCGTGAGACACGGGTCCCGGTTGCTCCTCGAGTTGACTCAGTGTCGGAGATTGCATCAACGGCCCCTCCGTCGCGAGCATCTGTGAATGAGCCAACGAAGCCGTGGATGGTGCAAAGCGTCGCTCGGCTCGAATTGGCTCCTCAGCAGGTTTGGGAACGGCATCGTCAGCAGGTTGATCAGATTGCTGATGAGTTGCGCCCCATTGCCACGTCATTCGCTGCTGCGGTCACCGCCTTGCGAAGGACGATTCCCCTGCCCCGGTCAAACGCGAAACGACCGCCCCAGGCCGGCTTGAATCGGCCGGATGAGTTCAAGCTCCTGGGCTGATCGCGACCGACCGCTGCCATCGTCTGACGAGGACGAGCCGGCCAAGCTCCCGTCTTCATGCGACGAGCCCCCCGTCTGGCCCCTTTCCCCGTGGCCGCGCGGCTCGCTGACCGCTTCGACGGGTGCTGTAACGTGCACCATCATCAAAGGCGCACAATCCGTTTTAGCCGCAAAACTCCGCGCAAGCTCCTATTTTTCCTAATCACTCAAATTTACCCCGCCTACGGTCCGATTCTCGTGCATATTAACCATGTCGCCCTGCTGCAACTGGGGGCTCCTTCCATCCCTACCTGCGGGAGAATCGATCGGTGGCAAAAAAAAACAGTGGCGAAGTGCTCGTGGATCGACGAGCCGACCAGGACCGGCGGGCCGATAGCGATCGGCGCCAACAGAGCGTCGAGGTGGACGCCGATCGTCGCAATGAGGACCGTCGCAAGGTGCCTCGACGTCGGCAGATCGACCCTACGACGTGTGAGCGGGACTACACGGACCACGAGATCGAGTTCATGCAGGCGCTGGACGCTTACAAGCGGGCCAACGGCAGGATGTTTCCAACCTGCAGCGAGATTCTCGAAGTGATCCGCGATTTGGGATATGTCCGCCTATCGCCGGATGTTGCCGGCGACCAGCTGGACGAGCTTTTCGAACGACCGGAAGTCTCGGCCAAGACGGGGACCGATGACGAGACGGCTAAAGGTGCGTAGTTTCGAGAGGACCATGGCTTGCGGCGCAGGGACGTGCCTGGGGTTGGCATTGCGCCGCGCGCAGGATGCCGACGTTCGCAGTCGGGCCGGCCGGCCGTTCGTCTCTTCCGCGAAGCCGTTGGGCTCCAGAATCCGGGATCGCCTCGGGTGACCGCGCGGCCGGAGAGCACGGCGATCGCCGAGTA
Source organism: uncultured Pirellulaceae bacterium (assembly GCA_964395615.1). GTDB lineage: Bacteria > Planctomycetota > Planctomycetia > Pirellulales > Pirellulaceae > CAYNDU01. The sequence goes on from CAYNDU010000092.1 coordinate 12,869, forward strand.
GCGGTCCGATTTCTCCCCCATATGCTGACGGCGTTTTGCCGTCCGGTCGTTTTCGATGTCGGGCACTGACAGCCCCCTGCCCCGTCCATGTGAATCTACAGAACCCACTTCAGCGGGACTTCGCCTACTTCCGCAGACTTCCGCGGGGTGCAGGAACGGACGTTTTTTAGGTGGACGTATTCAGCGCGATCTTGACGTTC
>CAYNDU010000093.1:0-13013 GCA_964395615.1 uncultured Pirellulaceae bacterium
GGGACTTTTGACTCTCTAGCCCACTGGCGTGAATGGGCAACCCGATCACGAACCCACAGACGTCTTCGTCGGCAACGAGTTGGCGAAAGAACCGCTCGTCACCCGCCAGATCGCGGCGGTTGTAATTGACCAACGGGCTGGCCAATGTGCGGCGAGCGTCAGAAATAGCGATTCCTATCCGGACGGTTCCGAAGTCGATGCCCACCAATCGACCGTCGCGTGGAAAGTCGGTCACTTTCTGGGCTCCGCGGAGGTCGTAGAGTGCACCGGGTTCTGCTTCTTAATCGGCTCACGTTGCGCCGCGGCTGTGAAGTAGCCATGGCGCAGAAACTGCAACGTAAACGCTTGCACCTGTGGGACATCCATAATGGTCGTATGTACCGAGGGTACTCGACGAAAATCGGCCGCTCCGGCCAGACGCGTTTCGGTCACCGTAACGACCAGATCGTCGTCTCCCGGCAGGAGCGGGTTATAACCTTTACTGTCCCCTTTTCCTCCAGCCACAATCCCAAACGGAAATGATGGAATTCCGAGCCTCGCCTGCTCCTGCCGCCATCGTGCCGACAACTGTTGTCCACTATCGCCGGCGATCTTTCGAAAAAGGAAATTGTCCTGAAATTGCCGGGCAAGATGAGCGCCTTGATTGGGGGGGGCCAGCATGACAAATGCTTGAAAGGTCACCTGCAACCGCTTTGACTTGGCCAGCCGTTGCTGCTCGCCCAACATGTGACGAATGACGATATTGCCCATGCTGTGCGCCACGAAGCTGACGCGTTCGACATTCTCCAAGCCGGCAATCACGCGTGTCAGGGCCCGCGCATGTTCGGCAATCGGTTCCCGCGTACTGGCATAACCGACCGTCGAAACCGTAAAGTCGCCCTTACGACGCAGGTAATCTTCCATCCCTTTCATCGAAGCGCGGCTCCGCCCCAGCCCGTGGAGTACAAGGACCACGTGTTTCTTGAGTGGCGGCACGTTCCGATCCACCTTCATCTGGTGCCACGCCGCCAGGCACTCGCTCCAGGTCCCCGACTTCCAGGTACCGTTGCGCGGGTCGAGCAAGCGATGCGAACCGATCAGAACATTCTTTTGAATCCGCCAACCCCCGTGAACCAGCTGGTCTGTCCAAAACTGTTTGCCACCTAGGGTCGGTAGACGGAGCGTCGGCAGTCGGTCGGACCCGCGCCCGGCGGCCCGTTTGTCGCCCTCTCGTTTGTCGGCCTCACGTTTGTCGGCCTCACTCGGCCGCGCATCGCCGCTTTGGGGCGACCGATGGCCGCCTGCCGTTTCTCGGTGCCCGGGGGGAGGCGAGGCGGGCGGAGCGGCAGTAAGACGGGTTGCACCGGCCAGCATCATGCAGGTTCCAATTATCACAGGCAACGCCCGCAAGATTCGATGCCGGATTTGAATTCTCATAGGTACTCGTCCCATCCTTCCGATTCCAAACGCTTGACCACATCACGCACTGATTCCTCAGCATTCTGGTGTATGACCAACGTCGCATTCTCGGTATGGACGACGATGAGATTGTCCACGCCGACCGTTGCCACCAGGTGTTGATCGTCGCTGCAAAGAATCGAGTTCGAGGTCTCTTGCGCCAGAATCTTGCCGACCAACGTGTTGTTATTCTGATCGTTCCCTCGCATGCGCGCCAGGGACCGCCAGCTGCCCAGATCGTCCCAATCGAACGGAGCTTCCATGACCAGCACTTTGGGATAACGTTCCATGACCGCATAGTCAATCGACTTGCCATCGATGGCCGTAAACTCCTGCTCCAACACGTCGTCAAAAGCGTCCGTGCCGATCGCCGCTTGAATCGTTTTCAGGCGAGCAAACATGGCCGGCTCGTACTGTTCGAGTGCCGCCAACACGGCCCGTGCCTTCCAGACGAAGATGCCGGCGTTCCAAAAATAACTACCGGCCTTCAAGTATTGCCGAGCCGTATCGGCATCCGGTTTTTCCCGGAATTTCCGAACCTGATAAATGGTCGACCGAGTGCTCTCGAGCGCACCGTCACCGCTGACGGGGTCGCCACATTCGATGTACCCAAAGGACTCGGCGGCATATGAAGGTCGAATGCCGAACGTCACAAACTGCTGAGGATCCTGCTCGACCAGAGCGACAGCCTCTTCCACGGCCTGTTGAAAAACGTCCACTCGCTCAATCACGTGGTCGGCCGGCATCACGACCATGGTCGCCTCCGGATCACGTTCGACCATCAGCGCCGCGGCAAGTCCCACACAAGGTGCCGTGTCTCTCTTGCAAGGTTCACCGACAATGGACTTGACGTCGAGATCCGGAAGTTGCTCGGCAATCTGTTCGGTCAGCGACCCGTTGGTCATGACCACGATTCGCTCGCTCGTCAGCAGTCCCCCGAGCCGCGCCACCGTGGCCTGAATCATGGATTTGGTGTCGACCAGATTCAGCAGTTGTTTCGGTCGTGAGCGCCGGCTGGCCGGCCAGAATCGAGTGCCGGATCCGCCGGCCATGATCAAGGCATGTATCATCTTTGCTTTTCTCACTCCCGGACGCATGCGGCCCGGCTGGCATGACAAGGTTTAACGCAAGAACGTGGGCGACTCGATCCTCGCGGGCACCATTTTCGACTCGCTCCGACAGCATTCGACGACCTGCTGCTCGTCCAAAGCCCAAAGGGGGCTGATCTCCACGTCGGTGCCCGCGGTAACGTCGATTCCCGCCGCGTTCAGCCAGCCGGTATGCAGGGCAACCATGGCGCGTCGAGACGTCTCGGCCGTTTCCGTGGCCGCTCCGGCCGCGTTCTTGACGGCCGAGAATACCTCCTCCTTGACTCCCTCAACAACAATGGCTCGCTGGGCCAGCGGAAGTAGATCAAAGATGAACCGCTCGAATTTGACACCATTCGGTGCGGACGGTTTCCGGATCACTCCGTGAGAATCGACAAACGGTACTTTCTTGCTCGCTCGATGAAACGGCAGAGCGTCGGCCTGGCCCGAAACACGCTGAAGAAAATCGAGCGAAAAAACGTGCACGGCAATGCTCCCGGCCCAAATCGCAAGCCGTCCGTCAGCATTTCTAAGCTGTGCTGCATCGATCGGCAGATCACTGTACTCGATCACTCGCATCTGGCCGTCCACCATGACGACGTTGCCGACCTTTTCCATCGGATCGATCTTTTCGACCACCTGGCTCGTCATCTCTGAATCGGCCATCAAATGAAAACCGATCAGCTCGGGCTGGCAGATCTGCACAAGCGGATTGTCAATCTGTCCATAGCTGAAATATTTGATTCCACGATCCCGCGCCTGCTCCAAGCAACCACTCGACACGAATGCAGACAACATGCCTCCATGCCCGTCCGGCGCAAGTGCCAGGTCACCCGGTGCGCTCAGCAATAACTGGCCGGATCGAGCGTCAACCGCCGGCATCGTTCCCTGACAGAAGATGGTCACCTCGGATTCCGGCAATCCAAACCAGGCATTTTGAACGAGGTAATCAACGGTCTCCTGATGGGTCGCGGGACTGGTCATGATGTAGAGCGGCACGGCCGCCCCGTACCGCCGGCTTGTCGCCAGTACGCGCTCGAGAAGAATCTGGAAGATCGAATGACCGGAGACGGGCCCTAACGGAAACATGCCCTTCGGATGGTGAAAGCCCAGCCGGCTACCTTGTCCACCCGCGACCAGGATCACGGCCGTCTGTCCGGCGCGCAATGCGGCCTCACCTTGCCGCCGCGCGGATTCGGCTTGACGATGAAGCTCGGCGATCCGGATGGCCGGCGGTGGCTCGGCGCGTCGTGCCAGATCGCCCCAGTCGATTTGCTCCTCTTCTGCGAGAAACAACCGTTGAACGTGATCCAAGTCGATATCGGCCAACTGCCTTGCCAGTCGATCCCGGTCAGCAGCCTCCAGCCGCACCCATTGCTCGGCCAGCGCCCCCTGACCGGACTCGATCAACCGTTGTTGCCACGCAAGATCCGTCATCAGTTGATTCCGCGAGAAAAATGTCCCCTTCGACTCTGGTACCCACTCATAATATCCAACCTCGCACGAAAGCGTAGGCCAGCAGGCAGAGCAAAGGGAACAGCACAAAGATCATGCCGTAAGTAAACAGGGTCGTCCACAGACGACGAGGCCAACGTGCCATGCGTTTTCCACTTGATCGTTAGGTTGCCGCTCGTGCGTCCCGCCGGCCCCTGGCCCGTACATCCCAGCCTCGGCCCTCGATGGGCCGCCACATCGTTCACCACCACTTGGGGTCCGCTTAACCGAGCGATGGGGCAGTCGGTCGGGACTCAAGAGATCTCGCTTCAAAATGCAAGATCACCTCCTGTGCCAGACGGCTGGACTCGGCCAACCGCACCTCGAACCGTACACCAAACAACTGTACGTCCGCCGCCTTGACTCGGGCCGGTGCTCCGTCAATCGCCATCACTTCCACATTCGGATCGTGCTGCAAAGCCGGACAAAAGGCAACATGCAGACTGCAGTTCCGCTCACCGGCGGCCAACTCGGCCCGCAACAAACCGGCGATGATTTCGCTCTCAGCCCCCACGCGGCTACGCGTCACCTGTTGGCTGACACCCGCCGCCAGCAACCCATCGCCCGCTTCATCATCCTCAATATCCGCGTCCTCTGGCGTCCCGACCGCCAAGCCGACTCGGCCAAACTCGGCCGGTTCGGAGAACGACCCATCTGGCCCGTCCGGCTGTTCCGCGGGCCCGTCCGGCTGCTCCGCGGGCCCTGTCATCGGCATTCGAGGCTCGGTGGAATCGGCTACCAGGCCGGGTTCGGTCCACCGAATTCTGTGAACGGCCCATCGCCGCCAGGCAGCCAATTCCTGAGCGGTCAGCACCATCCAAAAGCCGCACAACCCGATCACATTTGTGCCGGCGATCGACAGGGCCCATCCGAAACAGACGAGCCCCGCGGATGTGAAAATCCACCACAGGCAGAGACGCCGACGATCGATGGACGGCCGAATGCGTGCCACGACCTCACGACCGCCGAGAATTGAGCCGGCAACCAGCAACCCAACCAACACCAACACCAGCGGCTCGAGAGGCTGAAGAGTACCTGCCAGACGCCGAACCAGGAACCAAATCGAGACCAGCCAAAACATGGCGATGGCGACCGCAGCAAGCCGAGCGGAAAGAACTGGCCACCAGACAGGCGGCTGCCAGGAGCTGCCGCCATGAGCCGCTGACGCATGACTCACCATGGCTCGCCTTTCCGTACCCCGGTCACGACACTGCCAGGGATTCGTTACCTCTCGGACTCATGACTTTGCCGCAGCCTCGACACCGCATGCGTCGGCCAGTTCCCCAGCTCGATCGGTCTTCTCCCAGGTGAACTCCGGCTCCGATCGGCCAAAGTGACCTCCGGCGGCCGTCAATCGATAGATTGGCCGGCGCAATTCGAGGTAATCAATGATCCCGGACGGGGATAGCGGAAAGAACTCGCTCACGACCTGGCAAATGCGACTATCGTCAACCCGTCCGCTTCCGTCCGTATTCACATTCACACTTACCGGCTCCGACACTCCAATGGCGTAAGCCAGTTGCACTTCGCACCGATCCGCGACACCCGATGCCACGATGTTCTTGGCAACATGTCGAGCCATATAGGCTGCGCTTCGGTCGACTTTTGTCGGGTCCTTGCCACTGAACGCACCGCCTCCATGCCGGCCCCAACCGCCATATGTATCAACAATGATTTTCCGACCGGTCAATCCGCAATCACCTTTCGGACCGCCCGTTACGAACCGTCCCGTGGGATTCACGTGATAGGTGACGTCCCCGTTGACCAGCTCCTTTGGAAGCAGAGGGTCGACGATCTGGTCGACGATGAACTTTTGAATCTCTTTGCGCTGCACCTGGTCATCGTGTTGAGTCGACACAACCACCGTATCAATTCTCACCGGCTTGTGCCCATCATACTCGACCGTTACCTGGCTCTTGCTGTCCGGCCGCAGCCAGCTGACTTCGCCCGCTCGGCGTGCAACCGTTAGTCGATTCAGGATGCGATGAGCAAGGGCAATCGGCAAAGGCATCAGTTCGGGTGTGTCATTGCAAGCGAAACCGAACATCAAGCCCTGATCACCGGCCCCAATGTCCTTGCCGCTTGTATCGTCCGCGTCCACGCCCATGGCAATATCAGGACTCTGCTTGTCAATGGCCAACATGACCGCACACGTGTCGGCACAGATGCCCCATTCATCATCCGTATACCCGACGTCCGCAATCACATCACGAGTCACCTGCGCGTAATCGACGGTAGCCTTGGACGTTATTTCACCGGACACCAGGGCGAGCCCCGTCGTCACCATCGTTTCGCACGCCACTCGACTGTACGGATCGTCCGCAAAAAGCGCATCGAGAATACCGTCGGAAATCTGATCGGCAAGCTTGTCTGGATGTCCCATGCTGACCGATTCACTCGTGAACAAATACTTGCCTGAAGCCACGGTATCAACTCCTCACCTGGGGAAATCATCGGGGCCGGCAGACGCGTCCAGACCGGCAACCGAATGTAGCAAAAACACAAACTGCGTATTATAGGGGCCGACCCCCGATGGTTACAACCTTGGATCCCCCGTTGGGTAAACGCTACTCGCCGCGTGCACTGTCGGTGGACCACGATTCCCGGTTATGAGAGGACCCATTGTCCGGCAACAGGGGGAGAAGCAGGTCGACCGTTCGACGTGTCGCACCCTGCTGCTCACGTACGACCTGGCGAGCCGCTTCGCCCAGTTGGTGAACCTGCTCCGGCCGTTCGGCACAATTCAACACAAACCGAGTCAACTCGGGACCGTCCCGAACGACTTGAGCTGCATCGCGGCTGAGCAGTGTTTCGACGGTCTGGCGGAAGTTCCAGGTATTGGGTCCGAAGCAGACGGCCACGCCATAGGCGGCCGGTTCGATCATGTTTTGGCCGCCACGCTGGCCCAAGCTACCGCCGACGAACCCAACGTGGGCCACTCCCCACCAGGCCCCTAATTCACCGACCGCGTCGACCAGCAGTACCTTTGCGGTCGGTTCGTTCGCCTTGCCGGTCAACTCACTTCGACGCTGCCAGGCCAAACCAGAATCGGCTATGCGTGCCGCAACCTGTTCAAACCGCTCGGGATGTCGAGGCACGACAATGAGCCGCCACTCGGGATGGTGCCGCAACAGCTGGGCAAACGTCTCGAGCACCAATGTTTCTTCCGGTTCCTGGGTACTTCCGGCCAGCAAGACGCGATCCTCGTCTGTCAGCCGCCAAAGTTGTCGCAGTTGGCGGGTTGCCGGATTCGTTCGTTCAGTTTGTGCCCCGTCAAACTTGATCGAACCGGTGACCTCGATTCGGCCTGGATCGGCGCCGAGCATTCGAAATCGCTCGGCATACCGTTCATTCTGCACGGCCAGCAGCGAGATCGCCCGGATCGTGGGTCCGACGATGGGAGCGATGCGCCGATATCCCCGAAAACTTCTGTCGCTCAGCCGCCCATTGACGACGGCAACCGGCACACCGTGGCGGCCGGCCGTGCGAATCAGGTTTGGCCAGAGTTCCAGCTCGGCCAGAACGAGCAGATCGGGGCTCAAACGTGAAAGGGCCCGGCTGACTGCCCAGCTGAAGTCCAAGGGGCAATAGAACACATGGTGATCGACGAAACGGCGGCGCGCCAGTTGCATGCCGGTCCGAGTGGTGGTGGAGACGACGATCTCCAGATCGGGCCGGGCCTGGCGGAGTTGGCGCATCACCGGTTCCAACAGATTCACTTCACCGACGCTCACCGCGTGCAGCCAGACACACGTTCGCGGCGGTCGGTCTTCGGTCCGTGCTCGGATCGGGACAAGTCCGAACAGTTTTTGTCCGAAGCCTTCGCGATATTTTCCGTGGCGAACGGCCGAATAGAGCAGCCAGGGCGCGGCACACAGAAGAAGCAGCAGATAGGCCAGATCGAAAATAAAACGCAACGCTCGGGACTCCTTTCCCGCAGTACCGATGACGGCGGGCTGCGCTCAGGAAGCCTGTTTCCTCAGGCAGCAATTCTTGTACTTCTTCCCGCTGCCACAAGGACACGGTTCATTACGTCCGACACGTCTTCCTCGGTTTCGAATCGGATCGATGCGACCATCACCCTGACTGGCATCAATGGCCTCTTGTTGCTGTTGAGCGATATCGCTGGAGCTGGCTGCGTCGTCATGCCGGGCTGAAGTTTCGACCCAAGTCGAGCCGACGAAGTCCTCATCAAGTTGTTCCATGCGAAAAATCAGGTCGGTGGTTCGCTCGCCGACCGAAGTCCACATCGACTCGAACATCCGCATCCCTTCGCGTTTGTACTCCACTTTCGGATCCATCTGGGCGTAGCCTTTGAGGCCGACCGCCGATCGCAGATGGTCCATGGCCAGCAGGTGATCCTTCCAGCTTGAATCAACCAGTTGCAGGAGCAATGCCCGTTCCATCCGCCGCATTTCGGGGCGGAATCGATCTTCGACGGCATTGGTCAGCTTCAATTCCAACTCATCACGATGCAGCCGTTTCATTTCACCGGGCGACACGTCGCATGCCAATTCGTCCTTGCACCAGACCGACAGTGAATCGAGTTGTCCATTGGAGACGCCCGATCGTTCGACCGTCTCATTGCCTTCGGCGGCCACGAACAGGTCGTCGATCTTCTGTTTGACGTCGGTCAGTCCCGCGACGGCCTGCTGCTGCGCCTGCTGACTATGCTCAAGCAACAACCCCCGAATTTCTTCGCGCTGTTTGTGTTTGAGATCATCGAGCGAGACATCGTCGTCGAATCTGTCCTGAACCCATTGAATCAGGGCCGTCCGATCGATTCGCGCGGTCGCACCGCTCCCGGTCGTGAAACGGTAGAGACCGGCCATGACCGGATACTCGGCTTCCTTCTGGTCATAAGCGTGTACGGCCAGTTCGAAGATTTTCTCTTTCAGAGACGGCGGTTCCAACTCGGCAATGGACTCCGGTTCCATTTCGACGCCGAACTTGGATTTTACCCACCCGATAACAGACCGTTGCGCAAAATCGCTTTCCAGCAGCACGGCACCTTCGGACAGGTCGACTCGTTGGATTGATTCTCGCGCCTTTCCGATCAACAATTCGGCAACGTCGTCGCGTCCGACTTTCTTGAGGTCTCGATCTCGCAAATTGAGTCCCCAGCGTGTGTCGGCCATCTTGGCCAACGCACTCCATTTCCATTCACTTGGGTCCTCCTCGGCGGGCAGATTCTCTTCCATCGAATCGATCACCTGCGTTTCCGAGAAGCGTTCGGCCTGATCCTTGGCATATCCCTCGGCCAGGTGAAAATCCATGCCTCGATAGTCGCGAGGTTCGAGTGTTGTCGAGAGTCGTTGACCGGCCCACTTGGCAAACGACTCGACACCGTAATCACGATCCATAAATGTGTCGACAAAGTGATCGATCTGTTCCTGGATCATTTCGATGATCAGATCGCGACAACTGACACCATCCAGAATCTGTTGTCGATACCGGTAGACCCGCTTACGTTGCTCGTCCATCACCTCGTCGTATTCGAGCAGGTTTTTTCGAATCTCGAAGTTCCGTTCTTCGACTTTTTTCTGAGCGGCTTCGATGCGCCGAGTGACCATGCGACTCTCAATCCGCTCGCCGTCCTTCATTCCCAGCCGATCGAGCACACTCTTGACCCACGGTCCGGCGAAGATGCGCATCAGATCATCTTCAAGCGATAGAAAGAACCGGCTGCTGCCCGGATCACCTTGCCGGCCGCATCGGCCACGCAACTGCAGGTCGATTCGGCGCGCGTCGTGACGCTCGGTCCCAATGACGTGCAGGCCGCCGACATCCTTGACGATCCTCCCGTCCTCGGCCATGTTCTCCGATTCTTCAATCTCCTTGATCAGACCATCCCATTTTTCCGGGGGCACGTCGAGACGCGTTTCGTATTCACCTTGCAGCCGGGCCCAGGCCATCGTTTCGGCGTTGCCGCCGAGAATGATATCGGTTCCTCGACCGGCCATGTTGGTCGCGATCGTGACCGCCGCCTTTCGTCCCGCTTGGGCAACGATTTCTGCTTCCCGCTTGTGGAACTTGGCGTTCAGCACCTCGTGCGTGATTCCACGACGGTTGAGCAATCCAGAGAGACGCTCGCTCTTCTCAATGGAAACGGTACCGACCAGCACCGGGCGGCCGCGCCGCTCGATCACCTGGATCTCGCTGCGATCAATCACCTCACGTTGCTTCCTGCCCTGAGCCTTGAACTCAAGCGACTCGTCGTTTTCCTTGACCAGTTCCCCGTGGATCTCGTCGCCCTTGCGGGTCACCAACACGTCCCACCGGTGAAGACGTTCGATCTCATCAGCGACCGCCTCGTATTTCTCCGTCTCCGTTCGGTAGATTACGTCGGGATGTTCCTGGCGTTGGAGGGGCCGGTTGGTCGGGATGGCGACGACGTCCAGTTCATAGATCTTCCAGAATTCCGACGCCTCGGTCATCGCGGTTCCGGTCATACCGCTGATTTTGTCGTAGAGCTTGAAGTAGTTCTGCAGGGTGATCGTCGCGAGAGTCTGAGTTTCTTCCTTGATGCGGACGCCCTCTTTTGCCTCGACTGCCTGATGCAACCCGTCGCTCCACTGTCGTCCCTCCATAAGACGACCGGTGAATTCATCAACGATGACAACGCGGCCCTCCTTAACCACATAGTTCACATCCCGTTTGTACAAATAGTGAGCCTTCAGGGAGTTATCAAGCAGATGGGGCCACTCCATATTCCCGGCCGTATAAAAACTCTCTACCCCGGCCAGCTTTTCGGCCGCCCGTACGCCGTCATCCGTCAGGTTGGCACTATGGTCCTTCTCGTTGACCTCAAAATGGAGATCCTTCTTCAACTGCCGAGCAATTCGATCCGCATCCGCATACTTGCGAATATTCTCGTGAGCCGGACCGGAGATGATCAACGGTGTACGAGCTTCGTCGATAAGAATGTTGTCGACTTCGTCAACGACGGCGTAATGCAGCGGGCCTTGAGACTGCTGATATCTCTTGGGATACCCTTCATCACCGCGACGGGCGGGCCGCATGTTGTCGCGGAGGTAATCGAATCCGAATTCGTTGTTCGTACCGTAGGTGATGTCGCCGGAATAGGCGTGTTGCCTCACTTCCACATCCATGTCGGCCTGGATCGCGCCTACGGTCAGTCCGAGCCCCATGTAGAGCGGCGCCATCCACTCCATGTCGCGACGCGCTAAATAGTCATTTACCGTGACCACATGGACGCCCTTGCCCTCCAAGGCGTTCAGGTAGACGGCCAGCGTCGCCACCAGGGTCTTGCCCTCGCCGGTCACCATTTCAGCAATGGACCCTGAATGCAGCACCATGCCGCCGATCAACTGGACGTCATAGTGGCGCATGTTCAGGAATCGCCGCCCTGCTTCCCGGCAAACAGCAAAGGCCTCAGTCAAAATGTCGTCGAGCGTCTCACCGGCCGCGAGTCGCTCTCGGAACCGAACCGTCTGCTGGCACAGCTCGTCGTCCGACATCGCCTCGTATTGCGGTTCGAGTTGGTTGATCGCCTCAACCTTGGCCTGTAACTTCCTGATGTAGCGCGCATTGGACGATCCGAAGACCGATGTGATCGCCCGCTCAAATCCACGCGTCAGGCCGTTAAAGAAGAGCCCGATGAATTCCCAAATACGTTCCAGCAAGTCCATGGCAAGTTCTGCGGCAACGGGGTGACTCGCCGCCCACCGGCGTACGAGAGGATCAAGGACCCGTGGGGGTCCGAATTCAGCCCAAGCGGGGTCCGTTGCGGACCCACCAAAAAAGGCGTAACATATTAAGGCATTTAAGTTTAAAGCGATGTGGTCAATTGGTCAACCGCGGTAAACCGTGCAGCCGTCCCACACCATTTGTTCGCCGAACGGGCCGCGATCTTCGATCGGTTCCCTTCGGCGCGCCCGTCTCCCATGCTGACCTGCACGACGGGTTACCGGCTCCGGATGGGAATACGCATTGGACGAATGGCCGTAAGCCGTTGTCGCCGTTAGCGATAGCTGCCATTTCTCCGCGAATGCCGTCCGATCGACGGCGGACCGTCGGCGTAGCGAATGAGGAACGAGTGCGTGAGTCGTCAGTTCACAACAACGGATATTCGGGGCAAGTTCATCCTGTTGGGTACGGGCACGTCGGTTGGCGTGCCGACGATTGGATGTGGTTGTGCGGTATGTCAGAGCGGCAAACCGCGCAACCAACGCCTCCGGTGTGCCGCGCTGGTCGGCCTGCCGGACGGCAACCTGCTGATTGACACGCCGCCCGATCTGCGAATGCAATTACTGAGGGAGCGGGTGGGCGTGGCCCACAGCGTAGCATTCACACACGCACACGCCGACCATATTTTTGGTCTCGACGACCTGCGGATGTTCCCTTTCTATCTCGGCCACCCCGTTCCGCTCTACGCGGAGCGGGACGTAGAGGAGTCCTTGCGCCGGTCGTTTAGCTATGCGTTTGACAGCCGGCCGGTCACACATCAGGGAGCCATTCCTCAACTTCAGTTCCACCGAATCGACACCAGGCCGTTCGACGTTTTGGGAACCACGGTCACTCCGATCCGTCTGCAACACGGGCCCCGTTTCCGCGTTTTGGGCTTTCGGATTGGCGATTTGGCCTACTGCACCGATACCAATGCCATTCCTCCGGCCAGTTGGCCGCTGCTTCAGGGGCTCGACACACTCATCCTCGGCGCTTTGCGCGACCGTCCCCATGCCACTCATTTCAGTTTAGAAGAAGCGATCGAAGTGGCCAAGAAACTGCGTCCACGGCGAACCTACTTCACGCATCTGTCTCACGAGTTGGATTACGAGGCCACCAACGCTCGTTTGCCCGATACAATGGAGTTGGCCTATGACGGTTTGCGGCTCCCTCTGCCGGGCCTTCGCTAGACGGCGACCTGGTTCTGCCGCCTGGTCGACTCCTCTCACCGCCGCGACCGATTACAAAAAGGTATCCGTTCACGGCCGAAGGCCGAGAACGGATACAACGGAGGATACATGCAAT
>CAYNDU010000094.1:0-12969 GCA_964395615.1 uncultured Pirellulaceae bacterium
ACGACCACAGTGGTGTGCCGCTACGCTGTGCAGCGCAACGCGATCGACCGGTTCATTCTGCTGCGGCTCGAGTCGGCCGGTTTGCAGCCGAACCCTGAGGCCGACCGTTACGCGTTGCTTCGACGATTGAGTCTTGATCTTCGAGGCCTGCCGCCGACGATGGAAGAAACGGACGCGTTCATCGGGGACGAACGCCCGGACGCGTACGAGCGGCTTGTCGACCGACTGCTGGACGATCCGGCCTATGGCGAGCGTTGGGCTCGAGTCTGGCTCGACCTGGCTCGTTACGCCGACTCGCGAGGTTATGGGAGCGACCCGTTGAGGCCGAACATGTGGCGTTACCGGGATTGGGTCATTGACGCATTCAATCGCAACGTGCCATTCGACCAATTCACGATCGAGCAATTGGCCGGAGACTTGTTACCGAACGCGGGTGTCTCGCAGCGAATGGCCACAGCCTTTCATCGTAACACGATGACGAATACCGAGGGGGGAACGGACGACGAGGAGTTTCGCGTGGCGGCGGTCAAAGACCGGGTCGACACGACGATTCAGGTCTGGATGGGACTGACGGTAGGCTGTGCCAAGTGTCATGACCACAAGTACGATCCGATAACTCAGCAGGAGTATTACCAACTATTCGGCATCTTCAATCAAACGCAGGACAGCGATCGGCCGGACGAATTCCCCACGATGGCGGCCCCTCGTCCGGAGGACACGCTTCGCGAGGAGCAGTACCAACACGAGTTGACGAAGCTCGAATCCGAACTGGCCGACATCCGCCGCCAGATCGAGGCTGAGCCGTCGGGCGATGCGACCCGACCGATCACGGCACGATTTGTGCGTGTGGAGTTGCCCGGCAAGTCACGGTTGCTTTCGCTGGCGGAGGTCGAGGTCCTGTCGGGCGGCAAAAACGTGGCGACGGCGGGCAAGGCGAGTCAATCGTCCACCGACTACGACGGTCCCGCTCGTCTCGCCATCGACGGAAACACGAACGGCGACTATTATGCAGGCCATTCGACCACGCACACTCGCCAGGAAACGAACCCCTGGTGGGAAGTCGACCTGCAGTCGGAATTGGAAATCGACCAGATTACGGTCTGGAATCGGACCGATGGGCAGGTAGGTGCACGACTAAACGGAGCTCGCATCCAAGGACTTTCGGCGAAACGTGAAGTGCTCTGGCAGGCAACGCTTCCCGAAGCCCCCCAACCGAGCAGCCAACTCACGCCCCGCCGCACAACGGTTCGGGAAAAGCGGCGACTGGCCGTGGAGCGTCAGATCGCAGCTCATCGCAAGACGCGGCCAACGATGCCGAAACTACCGGTATTGGTCGAGCGGGCGCCCGATAAGCAACGAGAAACTCACCTGTTGGTCAAAGGCGATTTCCTCACACCGGGCGAACGCGTTGTTGCGGGCGTCCCGGCGGCTTTTCACGACTTACCGAACGGTGCCCGGGCCAATCGGCTCGGACTGGCCCGGTGGATTGTATCGCCAAAGAACCCGCTGACGGCCCGGGTGGCCGTCAATCGACTATGGGCGCAGTTCTTTGGTGTGGGGCTTGTCGCAACGGAAGAGGATTTTGGCACTCAGGGCGATTCACCCAGCCACCCCAAGTTGCTTGACTGGCTGGCCACCGAGTATCTCCGTCTCGGTTGGGATACGAAACGCCTGGTACGTTTGCTGGTCTGCTCGGCCACGTATCGTCAATCGGCCGAGGTAAAGCGCGAGCACTTGGCGCGAGACCCGGCGAATCGGCTCTTGGCCCGGGGCCCGCGGTACCGACTTGCCGCCGAGACGATTCGCGATCAGGCTTTGTCGTTGAGCGGTTTGCTCAATCGGCAGATCGGCGGACCATCGGTCTATCCGTTTCAGCCGCCCGGCTTGTGGCGAGCCGCATTTAACGGCCAGCGGAAATGGCCGACCAGCCCGGGTGACGGGCGATTTCGGCGAGGGATCTACACGTTCTGGCGCCGCACGGTCCCGTACCCGTCGATGGCGACATTTGACGCGCCCAGCCGTGAACTCTGCACCGTTAGGAGACTGAGGACGAACACGCCCCTGCAGGCTTTCGTCACGCTCAACGATCCGGTGTATGTCGAAGCCGCTCAGGGCCTGGCCCGACGGATCGTCCGCGAGGGCGGCGCAACAACGCGGCGACGTGCGGAATTCGGGCTCACGCTCTGCCAGTGCCGACCGGCCGGTCAGGACCAGGTCGACGTCCTGGTCGGTCTTTATGAAGCCGAACTGGCCCGTTATCGAACCGACACGGACGCGGCGACTCGGCTGGCAACCGACCCACTGGGTCCGCTGCCCGACGGCGACAACCCTGTGGAACTTGCCGCCTGGACGGTGGTCGCCAACGTGCTCTTGAATCTCGATAGTCTGCTTAACAAGTAGGCCCAAACTGACAGGCGACCACTCATGGCTGACCCGCGTCAAGAACGCTTGCAACAGGTAACTCGGCGGACGTTCCTGCAATCCTCTCCCATCGGGCTCGGTGCCATGGCCTGGACACTCCTCGATGGTCGGGCAAGCCGGGCGGCGGGGCCCCCTGAACGGACGAAGGAAGACCAGCTCCGTTCGGCGGCGGTACGACCGGCGAAGGCGAAGCACGTGATCTACTTGCACATGGCGGGATCGCCTCCGCAACAAGATCTTTTTGACTTCAAACCGGCTCTGGTCAAACACAACCTGAAACCTTGCCCGGAAGAACTGCTGTCGGTGTTGAAACGTGAGCGGTTGGCATTTATTGATTTGAAGAAACAGCATCCGAAGTTACTGGGAACACCCTACAAGTTTCAACCCTGCGGCGAGTCCGGTACGCTGATCAGTCAGTTACTGCCCAAGTTTGGCCAGTGCGTTGACGACATTGCATTGATTCGGTCGATGCACACCGATCAGTTTAACCACGCACCGGCCCAGCTTCTGCTCTACACCGGAGCTCCCCGGTTCGGCGGCGCTTCAATGGGTTCGTGGATTACCTACGGCCTGGGATCGGAAAACGAGAACCTTCCGGGATTTGTCGTTTTGGTAAGTGGAGGCACCGATCCGAGTGGCGGCAAGAGCCTTTGGGGCAGCGGCTTTCTTCCATCCGTGTACCAGGGCGTGCAGTGTCGAACGAAAGGAGATCCGATTCTCTTCGTCGGTGACCCGCCCGGCATGTCTCGCGACGATCGCCGTCGAAGTCTCGACGCATTAAATCAACTTAACCAGCAACACTTCGATCAGGTCCACGATCCCGAAACCGAAACGCGTATGCAACAGTACGAGTTGGCCTTTCGGATGCAAATGGCGGTTCCGGAAGTAATGGACTTGTCTCAGGAGCCTCAATCGGTGCAGGAGGAGTACGGTGTCGAGTTGGGAAAGGAGTCATTCGCCAACAACTGCCTGCTGGCTCGCCGGCTCGTCGCCAACGGCGTTCGATTCGTACAGCTCTTTGATTACGGCTGGGATATGCACGGCACGAACAAGGACAATGACCTGACGACGGGGTTGCCCAAAAAATGCAAGGCCATCGATGGGCCGATGGCAGCTTTGATACGTGACCTGAAGCGAACGGGCCTGCTCGACGAAACCCTGATCGTCTGGGGCGGCGAGTTCGGCCGAACGTCACTCAACGAAGCCCGCAACGGATCCAAGTTGCTCGGTCGTGACCATCATCCGCATTGCCAGACGATCTGGATGGCCGGTGCCGGAATTCGAGCAGGACTAGCCATGGGTGAAACGGATGAACTGGGCTATCATGTCACCGAGGACAAGATGGGTGTCCGCGACCTCCAAGCAACACTCTTGCACCTGATGGGCCTCGATCCCTACCGGTTGAGCTTCCCCTACTTGGGCCTGAATCAGCGTCTGATCGGACCGACCGATGAAGGACGCGTCGTCAAGAAACTGCTTGCCTGACCTTTGGAGTCCAATGGAAGCGACCGTGCGGCAGTTGATGGCGGGCGCGCGGACTTACAACCGGGGACCGAATCGACGGTAGCCGGCACCGACGAGGCGGGCCGTCCGTGCGACCTGCAATGGTCCGCGTGCAGACTAAGAGAACGGCCGGCACCGTCGGACACCGGGCCGAATGCGGGTGAATTCCGCGTCAGGAGATGAGCTGCGATGAGCAAGACCCGTCAAGGTCAAACGGACGTACGACCGGTCAAAGTGCGCCGGCGTTTTACTCGTTCCGCCCCTGGAAGCGTGTTGTACCAATCGGGACGGACGACGGTCCTTTGCACGGCAACGCTGGCTGAACAGGTACCCCCGTGGCTGGAAGGCCAGGGCAAAGGATGGGTCACTGCCGAGTACAACATGTTGCCCGGAAGCACGTCTCCTCGCAAACGAAGGGATCGGGACGGGAAGGTAGACGGGCGCACGACCGAGATCCAGCGGTTGATCGGCCGGAGTTTCCGGGCGATCGTCGATCTCGAAGCGCTGGGCGAGCGACTGGTGACGGTCGACTGCGACGTCCTGGAAGCCGACGGCGGGACGCGCACCGCGTCCATTACGGGCGGATTCATCGCCCTGGTCGACGCGCTCCATTCGGTTCGCCGAGATCTTCCCCAGACCGACCGTTTGCCGTTGGTTGACAATGTGGCGGCGGTAAGCGTCGGATTAGTCAATGAACGCGTAATCCTGGACCTGGACTACGAATCCGATGCGGCGGCTGCCGTCGACATGAACGTGGTGATGACCGGACGCGGGCAGTTTGTCGAGATCCAGGGAACGGGCGAAGAGGCCACCTTTTCGGAAGAGCAACTGGCCCGATTGTTGAAGCTCGCCAAGCGAGGCATTCGACAGCTCACCGCTATCCAACGACAGACGCTCGGTCGGCGCTGGCCGTTCTAGGCGCACGAGTCTCAACGCCGTGATCCAACAAGTCGATGGTGGGCCGGAACCCGGTACGTGACAGCCCCACATCGGCGCGGCAGGATCGTCCCGTCGGTCGTGCGTTTTCTTCGCAGGAACCACGCGAACGACCGAGCGGCAGGTAGCGCCGAATCGGTTGACCCAGCGGTTAGGCCAAGAGCCAGGCCAGCAACCCTTTCTGTAAGTGCATCCGGTTGGCTGCTTGCTCAACGACCACGCTTTGTTCGCTGTCGATGACTTCGTCGGTAACTTCCTCACCTCGGCGAGCCGGCAGACAGTGCATGAATTTTGCCCGTCCGGGCGCTGCGCTCATCAACTCGGCATTCACCTGGTAGGCGGCAAAGTCCGACGCTCGTTTGTTCCGCTCGGACTCCTGGCCCATGCTGGCCCAAACGTCGGTATAGACGGCGTCCGAGCCGGCGACCGCGGCGAGCGCGTCGGACGACTCGAGAAGGCTCAGATTGGGACACTCCCGGCGGAGCATCTCGACGAAGTTCGCGTCGAAGCGATACGGAGTGGGCGAAGCAATGGCAAACTCGACGGACAGAAGTCCGCACGCCAGGGCCAGGCTGCGGGCCACATTATTTGCGTCTCCCACGTAAGCCAGTCTGCGGCCCTCGAGCGTGCGATCGATTTCCCAGAGTGTGAAGAGATCGGTTAACGCCTGGCAAGGATGAAACTGGTCGGTCAGTCCGTTAATCACGGGGCAGCTGGCATATTGTGCCAGGTCGACCACGCTCTCGTGCCGTTTCGATCGACAGACAACCACATCGACATACTGCGACAAGACTCGTGAAAAGTCGGCCGTCGATTCACGCTGGCCCCAGCCGACGTCGGCCCCAAGATACAGACTGGAACCACCGAGTTGAGCGAAGGCGGCTTCAAAGCTGACTCGCGTTCGCAGCGACGGCTTTTCGAACAACAGGGCCAACACCCTGCCGGGCAGGGTCGCCGGCCGCTGGCCGGCGGCCATCTTCGCCTTGAGTTCAGCCGCCCGTTCGAAAATCTGGAGTATTTCGTCCGAAGAAAGATCCAGGAGTGACAGGATGTGGCGTGTCAACGCAATTTCCTCTCTTCTAAAACTCTAGCTTGTCGTTCTCGTATTGCCATTCGTCTTCAAGTTCATCGCGAGCCTGTTGCCGCGTGACTTCCCCACGTATCGACGTCGACTGCGCTCGGAGTCGTCACTCGCCGGCTAACCGACCACCTCCCGATCGGCAGCTTCCAACACTTCGGCCAGAATGTCGCATCCCCGGTCGACTTCTTCAGGTGACAACGTCATGGCAGGCAGTAACCGAAGCACGGTTCCTTGCGTGCAGTTGATCAGCAATTGTCGCTCGAGACACGCCGCAACCAACGGCGCCCCGTCGATATTCAGTTCCACTCCGATCATCAACCCTGCCACACGCACTTCGCGGATCACGGAAGAGGCTTCGGCCATGGTCTCGAGTCGATTCGCAAACCGTGAGCTGACCTGTTGGGCATGGTCGAGCAGACCGCCCTGCTCGATCGACTCGATCACCGCGATTCCCGCTGCGGCAGCAATCGGATTTCCGCCAAACGTCGCGGCATGCATCCCAGGACGAAGACTTGGCGCGATCTCGGACGACGTCAACAGCGCCCCGCCCGCCAGTCCTCCACAAATCGCTTTGGCCAACGTCACGATGTCCGGAATCACATCCATGTACTGGTAGCCGAACCACTTCCCGGTGCGGCCGCACCCGGTCTGAACTTCATCGAAAATCAACAACAACTCATGTTCGTCGGCCAGCCGCCGGAGTCCGGACAGGAACTCAGGCGAGGCGATCCGAACGCCCCCTTCGCCCTGGATCGGCTCGATCATGATGGCACACGTTTCGTCGTCAATCAGCCCACTCACCGCCTCAAGGTCACCGAAGGGGGCGTAGGTAAACCCGGCCATCAACGGCCCCAGCCCGGCGTGGTATTTCGGTTGCGCGGTCGCTGCGGTCGAGCCGAGCGTGCGGCCGTGGAATCCACCCTCGAACGTGATGATCTTGTACTTCGACTCAGGTGTATGGAGTCGCGCAAGTTTGATGGCACCTTCGTTGGCTTCGGTCCCGGAATTACAAAAGAACGCCTGACCGCCAAAGCTGCGTTCGGCCAACATCTGGGCCCACCGGCCCTGCAGATCCTGATGCCAGGAATTAGGCACATGAATCAAGGTCGCCACCTGGTCCTGGACGGCCTGAACCACGCGAGGCGGGCAGTGGCCCAGCAGATTACAGCCCCAACCGGGAAACAGATCCAAATACTCTCGCCCTTCGGCATCCCAGACGGTCGAACCCAACCCTCGCACCAGGTTGATCGGATATCGAATGTAGTTCGGGATGACATATTGGCGAAACAGATCGACGGTCTCCGCCGAACCGGTTGCTGGAATTGATGCCACGCCATTGCTCCTGTATTGCGTATTCCGGACGAATGTCACGAATCGTCCCCGACCGGCCGCGTCGTTGTGTGCCGGCCGCGACTCACTTCAGGATCGTCGGACCGGGGCGACCCGTTTTGATCAGCGCCACGCCTCGTCCCCCGAATGAACAACCATGTCCCTCGAATGAACAACCATCCTTGACGCGAATCATCCTCGACGCGAACAATCCTCGACGGTTCTGCCCAACGATCCGAGCATGCCACTGGGACACGGTTGACCCCTGTGCGGTTCATGATTCTGGTGAGTCGGTTGGGCGGACTCCATCGGCCGGTTCGCGGGCGACCTGCACGATCTGAGTGCCAACTCCCTCGGTGGTATAGACTTCGAGCAACAATGAATGTCGTAATCGTCCGTCAATAATATGTACTTTCTTCACACCCCGCTCGAGCGTTTCGAGGCAGGCCTCGACTTTTGGGATCATCCCGGCCTCGATCGAACCCCGGTCAATCAGTTGGCGCGCCTGTTGAGCGTCAAGCGAGTGGATAAGCGACCGGGCATCCTCTTTGTCGCGCCGCACCCCGTTCACGTCACTCAGGAATACGAGTTTCTCGGCTCCCAGCGCTTGTGCGACGGCCGTAGCCGCCGTGTCGGCGTTGACATTGAGTTTCTGGCCGTCCTCGGCCAGACACATCGACGGGATCACCGGCACCTGATCCGCATAGCAAAGATTGTTGATCACGGATCGGTCGACTCGCGTCACCTGTCCGACAAAACCCAGGTCCAGGGGCCGTTGATCGGCACCCATCAATTGAAGGCGTTCTCCAAAGAGAACGTTCGTGGTCCCAAAACTCAAGTTCATTGCCCGACCACCGAACCGTTCGATCTGGGCGGTGATCCGCTCGTTGATCTCGCCGGCCAAGACCCGTTCCACGACATCGAGCGTCGGCCCGTCGGTCACACGCCGGCCACTGACAAACTGGGACGCGATCCCTTCTGCCTCCAACGCCCGGCTGATGGCCGCGCCACCGCCATGGACGACCACCGGTCGCATGCCGACGGTTTCCATAAAGACAATGTCGATCAAGACGTGGCACAACGCCTGATCATCCTCCATCACACTTCCACCAAGCTTGATGACGGTGATTTTGTCTCGGAACTGCCGGATCCAGCCTAAGGCTTCGATCAGGGTATCCGCTTTTTGTATGGCTTCGTGCAAGGGTCGAATCCCAACGTCAACGGCTAACAGGCTTCGGACGGAGTCGAACGGCGTTTCGGTTCCAACCGATGGCTGGCGGGGCAGACCCCGTTGGCTGTCGGCCCCGGTCGGCGTGGCCACCGGACAGCCAATGAATGGGTCCCATTCCGCTGAAGGAAACCGCGCATTTTATGAGTGCCGGAGGGTGGTTGTCAACGATCGGACCCTTGATTGTCGGTTTGAGCACCCCTGGCAGGCGTCCGCACTTCGTGCAAGGATAGGATTTGGGCCGCTCGGCAGCGTGAGCGGCCTTGGGGAACTCATCTCTTGGCACGCATCCGATAACGGGAATCGCTATGACTCGTCGAATGGCCGTCGTACTGGCCGCCGGTAAAGGGACTCGGATGAACTCCGATCTGCCAAAAGTGCTCGTTTCCGCCCGGAACCGCCCGCTGATCCAATACGTAATCGACGCTCTGCGCGAGGCCCGAGTCGACCAGATCGTCGTCGTGGTCGGTTATCAGGCCGAGCGGGTGCGTGCGACGCTGGCCGATGAGCTCAATTGCCAATTCGTGGAGCAGGCAGAGCAGCTTGGGACGGGGCACGCCGTTCGGATGTGCGCCGAGCAATTAGGCGAGCATCACGGACCGGTTTTGATCGTAACGGGCGATTCACCACTCACACAAGCTACCTCGATCGAAGCCCTGTTCGCCGACTACGAGCGTGAACCGGCCGCCTGCGTGCTCGGTACGCTCCACAAACCGAATCCCGATGGCCTGGGTCGAATCGTTCGGGACGCGAGCGGCCAATTCCAAGCGATTGTCGAGCAGAAAGATGCGGATCCGGAACAGCAAGCGATTACGGAGGTGAACATGAGCACGTATTTGTTCGACTCGCAACGCTTGCTCGATGCGCTCAGCAGGATCGAGAATGACAATCGTCAAGGAGAATATTACCTGACCGATTGCCCCGGGATTATGAAGGGCCAGGGACTCGAGGTTCGAGCGCTTCCGATCCTCCAACCGTGCGAGGCGTTAAGCGTTAACACCTTGGATGACCTGGCTGCCGTCGAAGCCGCCCTAGAGGAAATGAGCTAATCGATGCATGAGTTGAAGATCTTCTGCGGTCAGGCCAATCAGCGGTTGGCTCGGGACATCTGCCATTTTCTGAACCTGGGCCTGGGAGCGATCTCGCTGGGAAAATTTCCCGACGGCGAGAATTTCTGCAAAATCGAAGAGGATGTGCGTGGTCGAGATGTATTCCTGATGCAACCGACCTGCCCGCCGGTCAACGACAACTTGATGGAACTGTTGATCATGATCGACAGTTGCAAGCGTGCCAGTGCTGACCGCATCACGGCGGTGATTCCTTATTTTGGTTATGCCCGACAGGACAGAAAAGACGAGGGGCGTACCCCGATCACGGCCAAACTGACCGCCAACCTGATCACTCGGGCCGGCGCCGATCGGGTGCTGACGATGGACCTTCACGCAGCGCAAATTCAAGGATTCTTCGATGTGCCCGTCGATCATCTCTACGCCGCACCCGTGCTCAACGAGCACTTCCTCAAAATGGGTCTGCGTTCCGACGAGATTGTCGTCGTCAGCCCCGATGAAGGGAGCATCAAGCGAGCCAGCGGCCATGTGAAACGACTCGGAGGGTGCCTGGCCATCGTCGACAAACGGCGAGATGGAGCACTGACCACTCGTCAGGAGAATATCATCGGCGGGCCGCTGGACGACCGGGTCGCCCTCATGTTCGACGATATGATCAGTACGGCCGGCTCGATCTGCGGTGCCGCTCGACTGGTCGCCGAAGCGGGCGCTCGCGAAGTCCACGTCGCGGCCACGCATGGCGTCCTCTGTGGGCCGGCCGTCCAGAATATCCAGGCCTCGCCCGTTACCAGCCTGGTCATGACCAACACCATTCCCCTGGCCGCCGACAAGCGGATCGATCAGATCCAGATCCTCAGCGTCGCCCCTCTGTTGGCCGAAGCTATCAAGCGAATCCACCACGATCAGTCAGTCAGCGCCATGTTCGGCAGCACCGCTTGACGTCGGAAGCGGTCGTTCGGAATCGCGGGGCCACGGCCGAGTCCATCCCGAGCAGGGTCGCCGGGCCGATACGCGTGGGAAGCAGGCCGTAGGGCCCGGCGGTCAGGACTCGGCGGGGTCCCGCCGAAACACGGCCACGACATCCTCAACCGGCACGACGAACAGCTGGTTGTCCGGTTCAAAATCGACGGGGATCGCATTCTTTGGATGAAAGAGTATCCGATCATATTGCCGCAGGGGCACATCATTGTCATTTTCAATGAGCGTCGAAATGGTAACGATACGACCGGTAATTGTGGGAATCTCGGCCGCATCCGGCAGAGCAATCCCGCCGCGCGTCTCGCGTTTTGGTTCATCCTTACGGACCAAGACGCGCGCACCGATGGGCTCGACGTATTCAAACGGGGTCTTCTTGCGTTTTTTGGCCATATCACCCAACCACGCTGCCACACCTGGCCCCGAAAACCGGGTCAGGGTGGCCAATCCCTGGCGATGCCCGTTACAAAGGGTCAACTCATACGGAAACGAACTGAAAACGTGGCCGATGGTCCCAGAAACGCCCGATGGTCGAACGTCCCCTACTTTAACGTCCCCTACTTTGATGACGGGCGGGCCCTTGGATCTGATGTAAGTCGGCCCCAGATCAACGGCCCCTGATCGACGGCCGCTCTGGCAGGCAACCGGGCCCGTTTCCCAAACCGACGGGTGCCAAACTAATCCCTTCCACCGGAAATGACAAGGGAGCGATCCACGTCCCACACTCGAGCGAGGAAATTCCACCGTCGCTGGCTCAGATGGGCTTGTATTCACGTAATATTCTGACAGAATGTTGGGTTTCCCGTAGAAACTCACCCGGCGCTCGGCCCAACCCGTGCACGTCGATCGCGTGACGCAGGCCGAACCGGTGCTCGATTCGGTACTGGCCAACGTACGGTAGTGGCCAACGTGATGGGAACGGCCATGATGGGAACGGCCTGCACCGTCCACTTCGGCGACGCCGGAGCACTCGTAGGGACCGGCGATTGAGCCTGTTGTTGCGAAACGGACGTTTTTAGAACAAACGTTTTTGAATCAGACTTTCGTCTTGTAAACCAGAGACTTGTAAACCAGAGAAAAGCGTCGAGAAGATCGCCGAAGGGGTCGTCGATGTCGGAAGCACTCAAAGTGATCAAGCGGAATGAGCTTGGATCACGATCGTCACGTCGGTTACGAACAACTGGCCAGGTCCCGGCCGTTCTCTATGGCCACGGTCAAGAGAACGTGAATCTCAGCCTGGCCGAAGTCGAATTGGAAACGGCCATCCGAGCCGGGCATAAGGTAGTGGATTTGGCGGGCGAGTTGCAGGAGAAGGCCTTGATCCGGCAAGTGCAGTGGGATGCCATTGGATTGCACGTGTTGCACATTGACCTGACGCGCGTCTCAGCGACTGAGCGAGTGGCGGTTCGAGTAGCGGTTCAACTCAAAGGAGAAGCCGTCGGAATCAACAACGGCGGCATGTTGGAGCAGGTCTTGTTCGAACTCGAAGTCGAAGCCTTGGCCTCCGCGATTCCGGACCGGCTGGTGGTCGACATTAGCCAATTGGACCTCGGCGATTCGTTGTTGGCCGAGGCCGTCGAGCTTCCGGCTGATGTGGTTCTGGCCGGCAGCCCCCAGACCCTGGTCGCCCAGTGCGTGGCCAAGGGGATCGAGGCGGATGAAGACGAAATGGGTGTCGACATCGGTGGAGCCGAACCTGAAGTCATCGGGCGCAAGCCGGATGAGGAAGACGAGTCGTCATCTTAGGCCATTCGAAGTTGAAAGCATGAAGGTGATTGTCGGCCTTGGAAACCCGGGCCGGAAATACGAGAAGACTCGACATAACGTCGGATTTCGAGTGATCGCGCACCTGGCGGACCGCTGGGGCCGCGGTGCTCGGCGAGGCCGGTTCCACGGAGAGATTGTGGAGGCGTCGGTCGACGGCGAACTGGTACAGTTATTGTGTCCGCTCACCATGATGAACCGCAGCGGACGGAGCGTTTTGGCAATTCGAGATTTTTTTAAGATCCTGCCCGAAGAAATCCTGGTCGTGTGTGATGATTTCCACCTGCCGCTGGGCCGGCTACGGTGTCGGCCGAAGGGATCCGCCGGGGGACAAAAGGGGCTGAATGATATTATCCGGTGCCTGGGAACCGACCAGGTGCCTCGGTTTCGGATGGGCATCGGGCCGCCGCCCGAACAGTGGGACGTGGCAGATTACGTGCTGAGTCGATTCCGATCGGACGAACAAGAGGTGATTGAACCGGCCATCGGACGAGCCGGCCAGGCGGTGATCGACTGGATTCAACAGGGTATGGCGTTTTGTATGAATCGATATAACGGGGCGGAGAATAACGGGGCAGGAACTTGATCATTGGGCTGAGACGACTCCTTCGGGCCGACACGGCCATGCCTTTGGGCCGACTCGGCCGTGCCGTTGGGGCGGGGCG
>CAYNDU010000095.1:0-12946 GCA_964395615.1 uncultured Pirellulaceae bacterium
TACTGAGTTATACGGCGCGAGTCCCCTACCACCGACTGTTGAAATCTCCAGTGACCACCTTGCTCAGCCCAACCGCTACGCGAGCCCGTTCCTGCACCCGGCCCGACTCACGGCTCGGCCGCTCGAAATGGGCATCCCTCGGCTGACGAACGGTGCACCAAGGAAAGTGGGAAAGTGTCCAGCGACGGACGCTCGGAGCAGCGGGAGCCGGACCGGCTTTCGACTACTGCCGAATCTGGTGTTCCCAATTCGGCCGAAACCGCGAAAAAAAGCCATCTTTCCGGATTCCCGCGATTCCCATGTGTACGTACTGTGACGAATAGCAACCCCCTCTGAGTGGTTGATCGATTGACCCGTTGAGGAAAGAGGAAACAATCGACTCAGGTGCAGAGCCGTCTTTCTCTGCGGGATCATGGCCGGGGGCGGAAGAGAGGAGTCGGGCAATGCAGAGGAGCGAGCAATCGCGGATCGAGCTGGTTCTCGACACGCTGATACTGACCCCTGTTTACGACCTGGGCGAGTTCAATGCGATTGCGTTCTCGGACGATGTGAAATCGGCCTTATGCATGTGCGAGCAAGGGAGGGCTCGGAATGTCATCATTGACTTCAGTCACACGCGTTACTTTGGCTCAGACGCGGTGAACTTGTTCTTGAAGGTTCACCGAGCGCTATCCGTTCAAGGGGGTCGGCTGCTGTTCTGCGGACTGTCGAGCGTGGAGCGTGAGATTCTGACGGTGATGGCCTTGGACACGATGTGGGCCCATTATCCCACTCGCGGTCAGGCTCTCGAGGCCGTGCAGCGCCGGGAGCTGACCATTCTGGTCGTCGATGACTCGGAAGTCGACCGACAGCTGATTGGAGGGTTGTTGGCGAAAGACGAACGGTATCACGTCTCGTACGCCGAGGGCGGGGCAGGCGCTTTGGAGTTGATGCGCCGAGAGTTGCCCGATCTGGTTCTGACCGATCTGATGATGCCGGGCACTGACGGTTTGGCGCTGGTTGCCGCCGTGCGGCGGCTCTATCCGTGCGTACCTGTCGTTCTGATGACCGCCTATGACGACGAAGCGATTGCCGCCGATGCCTTGGAGCGAGGGGCCACATGTTACATTGCAAAATCAAAGCGGGCCGAACAGTTGGTCGACACCGTGACTCGAGTCATGGCCCGTTGTGAGGCGAGTCGCTCCTGCCAGGCCCATGAAGGAGGTCCTCGACGATTTGAGGGCGCCTTCACAATCGAGAGCGACCCAACGTCCATCGGCCCGCTCGTTGACCTTGTCCAGCACAACCTTTCATCGGTCGGAACGGGGGATACGATCGAACAGACGCGCATCGGAATTGCCTTGGAAGAGGCGCTTACCAATGCGCTCTATCACGGAAACTTGGAGTTGGACACTGAGCAAGCTCATCAAGCTCGGCGCGACAACGGAGATTCATCGGTTCGCGAATGGCTCGATCAGCGCCGTCATTGCCAGAAGGTTCAGGAACGCCAGATTATTCTGGAAGTGAAGATCTCGCCGGAGGTGGCGGAATTCAGCATTCACGATGGAGGAAAGGGATTCGATCGACACGACGAACGCCCCACTGCTCGGGGATGTTTTGAGTTCGGGGTAAATCGTGGGATGATGCTGATGTATACGTTAATGGACAATGTTCGCTACAACGCGGCCGGCAACGCCGTCACCCTGGAACGGACATCCTGAAGGGACCTCATGCGGTCACGACGACGTGCCGAAGAAGCGGGTCGGGCTTCGATCAGCAACCGGTTGTTTGGGCGTCTTCCAATGCCGATCCGGGCCGCCGTTCGGCCGTTCACGGCCAAGGCCGTGAACGGTTTCCAGGGGCTATGAGGCGAGTTCCTCCAGGATGGCTTTGAGCAACAGAGGCCACACCAGTGTCGCATCCGCGTGCACTTCGGCGAATTGCCCCCCTTCTTCGGGAGGCACAAATTTGCCCCAGCTGACGCCCTCCGAGTACGTGCAACCGGAGAGTCCGCCCCAGTGAACCGGCTCGGGGCATATACGGATTCCGTACTGAAACCGTTTTTCCGGTAACGCAACTCCGAGTCGATCGGAGACGATATCGAAGTAGGGGGCCACCTGTTGGGCCCAGTTGCGCGGCACGCCTCCGCCCACCGTGAAGATCCCGAGCACCTCGGAAGTACTCACGAGCCGAGCATATTGTTGGATGTCGAGGAACGGGTTGAACGGCGGCACTTCCTGGAAAAGTGTGTCCGCCCCCTTATCCGTTTGCTCGATTTCGCTGGAACGGAGCCGCCGGCGCATTGCCCAGACGGCCATGTCCAGGCCGAGTTCACTGTCCGTAATCGCCGGAATGAAAACCGGCACATCATGCTGAAACGCGCTGCGCAGAATGCCTCGATCCGTCCCGATTTCTTCTAAACGTCTACCCAACGCCCGGCACAATTGTGCCGAGGACCAACTGCCACTCGCGGGCTCCTGCTGATCCATTACGCCCCGTACCAGTGTCTCGACCTCGTTCAAATTGGACTCCATCTCCAACGTATCGTAGATGCGATTGTAGCCCTGCTCAAACAACTGGTCATCGGAAAGATTCGAGTCGTAACGGAAATGGACCATCCCAATCGATTCGCTCAACCCATGAGCGATTAAGGCGCCGGTGGCCACAATCGCGTCGACCAGCCCTTCCTCAACCATGTCGCAGATGAGTGAGCCTTGTTTGGCGACGGTCATGGCACCGGAGACGGTGAGCACAACACGGCAACGCCGGTCGCGCGCCATCGCCAGACCAACTTCGAACGCGCGTCCGAGCTGTCTGCCTGCGAAGGCCGTACGTGACATGCCGCGGAGCAAGTCGGAAAAGCTGTCTACGGCATCCAGATTGAGACTCTCGAGTGGCTCCAGCCCGTCGTGGAGACCGTCGTGCAACGCTTTGCGCTTCATTGTTCAGAAGTCCTTTGAGACTCGCGTTTCCCGACAAACGACTATTCTCACCCGCCCATCGATTCTCGCTCCGGCTACCGAAGCACCAGGCCGGCCAACATCATCAACAAGAACGACCCGTGCGCCGCGACAATCAACCAGAACAACATGCGAAACCGCCACTTGGATGTCTTGTGGCGAAAAACGACCTGCCCTAACCAGGCCCCCGGCCAGCCACCCACAAAAGCTGCGATCTGTAGCGTCGCTTCCGATACGCGCCGACCCTGTCGTCGAGCACGACGCTTGTCAAAGCCATAAAGTGCGAACGCAATCGGGCTCGCCAGAAGCACCAAGGAGAGATAGATTTTCAGCGTCCAGGTCGGGGCGATCAGCCACGGTATGAGCATGTTCCCATTTCTCCCTCGCCTCCACTCCAAGTTGCCCGCCTTCCGTCGTCAACCGTTTGTCGTGTCCGATGCCGTTTGAATCCTCTTCGCCCCGTTCCAACGCTGCTACCGTCCCCCATTTTCGCCGGCGGTGCAATGGGCACCCACTCCCATTTTCGATCCCGAAAGTTGGTCGCGGCTCCGGCGACGGACCGAACCCCAGAATATGAACTCACAGTATGGGTAGACAAGGAGGTTTAAGTAGTGTGCAATGAGTGGGTTGCTGGTTAGGAGCTCGTCACTGCGGTCGCGCTCAACGATCTCGATATCTCGCGGATGCTCGGACGAGAGTCGTGGACCGTCGTGGCTTGACGGCCCGGATTCCTGGCGTCCGGGACTTGGCCCGCGTGTCACCGGGGGTTGCATGCGAAGCATGGCAGTATGGAATGCCTAGTTAAGGGGGTGGCAAATACCCCAAAAGAGTAGCAGCTCCGGTCTCACTTGGCGTAATAGCCGGGTAATCTGCGGATTCGAGTGTCACAGTTTGGTAAAAGATCGGCCGACTTAAAACATTGAATCTGGACGGACGGCTGGATCTCCCGTACAAGGAAAAACTCACCAGCGCACCGCCGGACGGCGATGGACAGGGGCAATGAGCCGGTCGATTCGCGGCCGCCTGTTGATGACAGGCTCCGGTTTGGGGGGATCGATGTCCTATGGTTTCTTAGAGAGGCCCGCCGTTTGAAGAGCGGGCAAACGTCAACCGATGGCCGGCGAATGCCGATAAGGAGAGGAGCGAGTCAGGCCATTGGTCGCGTTACGGCGCACGACAGGAATTGAGGTTTATGTCAACGTCAACGTATAGCGAAACATATGAGATCGTCATCCCGAAGCAGTCGGTGGGTGAAGAGATCGCCAATTCTGCCACGCATGCGCTGGGATGTCTGCTCAGCGTGGCGGCCACGATCGCGTTGGTGTATCTTTCGGTTCGGCGTCAGGTCGACGGGGTTCAGCTGGCCGGACTGATCGCGTACGGCTTATCACTGATTGGTGTCTACGGGGCTTCGACTTTGTCGCATGCCATCCAGGAGCCACGCCAGAAACATTTTTTTCGAATTGTCGACCAGGCGCTGATTTACTGTCTGATTGCCGGCACCTACACGCCATTTATTCTGGCGTGCATGCCTGAGCCGAGAAAATGGGTATTAATTGTTGTGGTGTGGGCGTTAGCGGCAGCCGGCTTCTTTTCCAAGACCGTGCTTCGGCACCGAATCGGCGCCGTCACGGTATCCAATTACATATTGCTCGGTTGGGTTCCCGCGGCGGCCATGTTGAACCTGATGCCGCTGGCATGTGTCTCATGGATGGCGGTGGGAGGGGTCCTATATACGGTAGGTGCACTCTTTTTGTGCCTGGACCAGCGGGTCCCCTATTTCCATGCGATGTGGCACTTGTTTGTATTGTCGGCCAGCGCGGCGCACTATTACGCGGTGGCCCATTTCATCGTGATGGGCAACATCTAGCAGGCCGACGATCAACGCGAGCGGGATGACGTCGTCAGCAGAGCGGGAACACCTTCGTCGACAGGTCCGAGGCCCGTGAAGAGTTTCAAGTCATTCATGGTCTTCTCGGTTTCCAGCATACTCCCGGCGACCTCGTCGACCTGGTCGGAGATGTAATCGGGTTCCTGCCGATTGACAGCAACTTCGGCCAACGATTTGATCTTGTTTTCCAGTCGATCGAGTTCGAGCTCCACGAACTCGAGATTCTCGGCGGCTCGTCGGTAGTTATCGATCCGCCCTTGGCTCGTGGCCAGGTTATCGGTCAGAGCGCGCCGCATCTTTTGGGTACGTGGTGACGAGTCATTTTCTGCGAGCGCACCGAGGCGGTGCTTTAAGCGGGCCACATCGGACTCGATGCGTTCGAGCGACGTCTTCTTGAGAAAATGGTCAAGGGCCTGGAAAGTGAATAGCAAACGCAGGTAGATCCAGAGCAGGCGGTCCAGGCTCCGAGACTGCAGCGACTCGAGCGTTTCATTTGCCGGTTCGAGTCCCGGTTGACGCAGGTCGGCCGCAATGCATTGCAAGTCAGCACAGCGTTGCTTGAGTTGGTTATAGCGCTCGAGCAATTCGCGCGGTAACGATCTTAGAATGCGTCGCAGAACGGTCTTGTTCTTCTTCGATCGAACGGCGGTCAAGGCCTGCGAATCGATACGATCAACGTATGCCTGGAACCGCGGATGCGAGCCGAGCATGGCCAGGTACCCGAGTTCCGCGGCTGCGACCAACGGCAGCACGACGCCAGGCGAGCTGAGGAGTCCGAATCCGACACCGGCGAACAGTGCCAGAAGATTCCAGCGATTGGCCAGTGCTGTCTTGATGTACTTCCACACGTGACTCGTACCTCGGCTCCGTCATTCTGGTTCTTCAATGCGTCGAGCTTACTACGACCCCGGTCCGCCGATCAAGTCTCGGACATGGTAGACCATCTCTTGGAACGCCGTTTCCCGCTGCATTTCTCGGGCCGGTCGATCAGGCGGCTCCACTGCCAATTCGTGGTCGATCGTGCCCGGTGAGTGGCTCAAGACATAGACGCGATCTCCCAGGTACACGGCTTCTTCAATCGAATGCGTGACGAAGAAGACCGTCGCCTCAACTTCACGCCAGAGGGAGACGAGTAAGTCTTGCATGCCGAGTCGCGTTTCCGGGTCAAGGGCCCCGAACGGTTCGTCCATCAGAATCATGCGCGGACGCAGGATAAGCGTGCGAGCGATCGCCACCCTCTGCCGCATGCCGCCGGACAACTCGTGCGGAAACTTCTCCGCGTCCTGAGCCACATCCAATTCTACCCGTTCAATCCAGTGGCGACCAAGTTCCTCACGAGTCCGACGCGGCACATGGTGGCACTCAAGACCAAACGTGACGTTGTCCAGCACGGAACGGTGGTCAAAACTGGTGTAGTCCTGGAACACCATTCCCCGATCGGCGCCTGGCCCCTGGACCGGTTGACCCATAACGGTCACCGAACCTGATGTGGGCGGGTGTTGCGGTGCCAGGCCGGCGATGAGTCTCAGGATCGTGCTCTTGCCGCATCCGCTCGGCCCCAATACGCTGACAAATTCACCGCGGCCCGGCCGATCGCTCACCTGAAACGTCACGTCTCGAATCGCCGTAAACTCGTTTGCAGCTCCCAGATTGAACGTCTTCGTAACGTTTTCGAACGTCACTACGGTTGTTTCTCGCGTCTCTGATTCCGAGGGTCCGACATCCTTGGCTCGCCCGACCGCAGGTCCACCGCCGGCAGGCGACGCAGCCTGTGCAGCTCGATCAGCGTTGTCGTCTGGGCTCATGTCTCGATCTTTGTATTCGTGGAGGTCAGCCGGTCATAGGGAGGCGTCGGTCGACGAATCAGGCATTTGGCTGAGTCGCCAAGTTGCAACAGCCACCGGACCAGGCGATGGAGGTAGCCCTGTCCTCCGTACCGATAAGGAAACAGCTGGCGTTGCACCAGGTGTAACAATTGATCGATAGCGAGGGCGACGAGTGGGATGAGCAGAACAATCAGGTAGATGTCCTCACGAGGGCCCTGCCGCTGGGACACGTTAATCAGGTTCCCCAGACCTCCCGCCTCATCCCCGAACCGTACCAGTTCGGCGAGCATGATATATCCGAAAGCGAGTCCGAACAGGAGTCGAGCCGACTGGAAAATCGCCGGCATGGCCAGGGGGATCAACAC
This sequence comes from uncultured Pirellulaceae bacterium, assembly GCA_964395615.1. Lineage (GTDB taxonomy): Bacteria > Planctomycetota > Planctomycetia > Pirellulales > Pirellulaceae > CAYNDU01. The sequence continues at coordinate 7,022 of CAYNDU010000095.1, forward strand.
TTTCGTCATCGACTGCCAGCCTCCGGCTCCCAACGTGTAGGCCGTGTCGAGATAACGCGAACTGACTTCCGCGATGGCCACGCTGACGTCGGTGATGATAAAGGCAACACAGGCCACGAAGATGAACATGACCTTTTGCCACTCACCGATTCCGAAAAAGAAGAACGACAGGGGTATCAAGGCGGCCAGCGGGATATTGCGTCCGAATATGGCCAGCGGCGCAAACAACGCTCGAACCGAGGCAAAGCAGCCGGCCAAAATACCGACCGGTATGCCGACCAGGCAGGCAAGAGAGAACCCCAATACGACTCGGCGCAACGTGATCACGGTATTTCGGGTGAGTTCGCGTTCGAACCACAAACCGTGGAGCTTACGAAAGGTCTCGGCCGGACTGGGCAGCGCAGCCGGGTTGATGATCCGCTGCTCGGCTTCACCACGGGTGACAAACCACCAGAGGAAGTACACGATACCGATCGATGACAGCCAAAGCAGGACCGTCAGCCAGGGCGAAATCGCTCGCCGCAACTGTACCGTTCGGCGACGAGCACGGCCGGGTTCCCCGAGCGTAAACCACCGCATGTCATTCGGCCCCGCCCGATTCGGCAGGATAGATCTTGATCTCCACGCGCCGGTTCTTGGCGTGGTTCAGGAGATCATTTGAATCGGCCGGTCGGTCCCAACCCACGCCGACGACGTTGAACTGATTCGGGTCGCGTTCGAATTTCTCAATCAGTGCTTGCTTCACCGCATTGGCGCGATTCAACGACAGGGTCTTCACCAGGTCGGGCGGAGCACGCCCTTTCATGGAACTGTCGGTGTGCCCTTCGATCACGATGCGTGCTGCACCGAACTGGCCGGCCAACGTGGCGATTTCTTCCAAGACAAGATCCACCTGAGGATCGTACAGCTCTTCCACGTCCTTTCCGTCGATGGTGCGGGTTATCTTCTTCTGCAGGTCCCAGCTGTTGGGAAAGAAGTGAATGACAACCGTATTCGTAAGGATTTCTTCTTCAGCGTGGATTTCGGAAGTAGCCTTCGGAACGAATTGCACCGAGTACTCGTCGACTTGCGACGAGTATTTTTCCTCATCACCCAGCTTCTTGATCACGGAGAAATCCATCACCTGATCGAACGGAACACGTTGGTGATCGATCTTTCCGATGCGTCGATAAAGGTAGTATGCCTGGTTCCAGATGCGCTCGAAGTTGGTCGGATTATTCTGGTTGACAAAGAACTGGTAATTCTCTGCCCAGTTGGTACTGTGAGCATCCTGGAACATGCCGGCCGCCTCAGAAGCGGGCATGTTATAACCGGCGGCCATAAGCTCGGCCGCTTTCCCTCGGGCCTCCTGAGTTTTCAGGGACTCCACGGCGTCGAAAATTCCCCGCGTCAGGCCCTCAATGATTTCCGGGTGGTCTTTGGCGAAATCGGCGCGAGAAAACCAGACGTCGGCGATCAGTTTGTTTGCCGTTTCGGTGGTGACCAGGAGCCGGTTCGCTTTGACTTTAGCGAGGTTGTAGATGTCGGGTGCCCAAGAGACGGCGGCCGAAAGACTCTTCTCACTGTTAAACGCTGCGGCCGCCAGGAACGCATCGGCCGTATAGACCATGTTCACTTCAGAAGGCTGGACCCCGCCGGCCACGAGCATATTGAGCACAAAGTACTGGGAGGGCGAATTCTCGGCGAGCACGATTTTCTTGTTGCGCAAATCGGCAACCGTCTTGACGTTTTGCCGGACGATGATCCCATCCCCACCATTCGACCAGTCGATTTGCTGGTAGACGCGAGGCATGATCCGGCTGTCTTTCGGAGTCCCGTCCTTATTGACAATGCGCTGCAGGAAAAGTGGCAACATGTCGAGAGTGGCCCAGCCGATGTGGACGTTACCGCTGGAATATGCGTCTTGCATTACAACCGGGTCATCGATAAGCACCAGCTCCACTCGAAAATCTTTCCCGTCCGCCGTCTTCCAGACCTTGCCCGCCTTAAGCCCGTTATTGGCGTAGATGATCGGCGCCCAACCGGCCCAGACGTTCAATGCAAAACGAACCGTGTTATCTTGCAGTGGCTTGTAGGCCGCAGTTCCTTTTACCTCAGGCAAGCGGCTGCTCGGTACGAACGCGTACTCCTTCGCCGTCGTAACGGCGCCGGCATTGGATGCGTCTTCTGCGACATCACCGATGCCCAACTGCGAGGGATCAAGGTCTCCGTTGCCTTCGGCCGTTTGAGGTTTGGCCTTCGGAGCGATCAGGTCGCTTCGGTAGATCGCAAACGCGACCAGCCCCAGGATGACGGCCGCGACGGCGATAAAGAACATGGGTTTCGGTTTGCCGGCCATGACTATCTCCAAACAAAATCAGATGCGAACCTCGGGAAACCTTTACGGCGATTAGCCACGAAACTGCGTCTTCGGACGAGCGGCGTGCAACGAGTGCAAGAGCTCCATCGCATTATAGGCAGATAATTCACAAAGGAGCTGTGTGACCTGATCATGCAAGCCGTCGTCCAGTTGCGGCTCGATCTGCTTCATTAATTCGACCACCCGAGCCTCCTGGGCGGCGACCTCACCTGCATCCACGGTCCCATCGGCCATCGCATCGACGAACGAGCCGAGGTTACGGGCATAGTCATCGATTAACGTCGTTTCTGCTGCGTCATCCAACCAGCTCTTGCGGGCCATCTTCGACTCTCCTTATTCTCCCGTCCAGGGACGGATTTTCAGCGCCGGGCACAACCTTTCGGTGCCGGTCAAGTCACAATCTCTCGAAGCGTCTTCAATCGTTCCTGCAATCGGCTGCGGCCGTCTTGCTCGTCGATTTTCTTCTGCCAATCGATCGGCAGAAAACTACGATCCGTGCATTCCAGAACTGCCACCAGCTCCTGTATCTCTTTTTCCAATCCTTGGGCGGACGGGATAAAGACGTCGCAGGCGTCCTGCAGGTCTTGCGGAGATACAACGTCTCGACCCTCGGAAAGTGCACGTCGGCGAGAGGCCAGAACAATGCTCTCGATGTCCGCTCCACTCAAATTGCGCTTGCCGCCAGCTTTCGGGGCCGTATCGGATTCCAATGAAATGCGGTTCTTTCGGGCCATCACCTGAAACATCTTAGCTACTTCCCTGTCGTCCTGAGGATAGAACAACGGAATGTGAACTTCGGCCCTTCCCTGTCGTTTCAAGTCAATCGGCAACAGGTCGGGGCGACTGGTCAGTAGCATCCAGATGATCCGCCCGCGAAAGTCCGTGTTCCCCATCTGGCGGGCGATCATCGAAAACACGCGGCCCGAGGTGCCCGAGTCCCCATCCGCCTCACGGTTTCCCAACGCCGCATCGGCCTCGTCAATGATCACCACCACCGGCCCCAAGCTCCTGAGCACGTTCAGTACCTGGCTCAGGTTGCCTTCCGTCTCGCCGACGTACTTGGACCGGAAGTTCCCTAGCGTCACGCACGGAATACCAATGGATCCGGCATAACAATGAGCCAGAAACGTCTTGCCCGTGCCGACCGGTCCGCAAACGAGGTAACCCATGGGCGAAGTATCGAGACGGCCGGATGCAAGCCATTCGGCATCCTGACGGAGCCGGTGTTTGGCTGCCTTGTGCCCGACAACCGTTTCGAGAGTATGTTTCGGTTCGACGAATGTGACCAGCCCCTGGCACTGCCGCTCGATCATGCCCTTCTTGAGCCGCCGGAATTGTTCGGCTTCGATCACACCCTTCTCCAGTCGCGCGCGGGACAGCATCACATTGAGATTGACCAGGTTGAGCCCGCTCGATAGTTCCGCCATCCCTTGAACCGACAACCCCTTCTGCACATCGGATGACGACGTTTGCGCGCCGAGTGCAGCGGAATCGCTCCCAGTCTCTGTTATCGCGGCAGGCTCGGTGTCGAGCTGTGGGGTCGTTACGTTGACGAAGAGCCGGCGAGCGTCGGCATCCGGCAGAGGTATCTCAATGGCAGCCACGTGGGGGTTTTGAATCAGACGATCGTTCAATTCCGTCAGCTTGTCAGAAATCAAGCAGATGATCATGTTGACGCGCTTGATATATGGATTCTCGGCCCATGACAGAATCCGAACCAATCGTGATGCCTGACCTCGCGCCAACATCGACAGACCGCCGGCCGGAACCAGGTACTGGCTGTACTCCAAAAGAAAGGCGATCCGCTTGCGCGCCGACTGATTGGATTCGAGCAGGTTGCGCTCGATCACGGTATCCCAGTTTCCGAGTACCCGGTCCGCGTCGCGCGGCCAGGATTTGGGCGCACCGAGCACGGAACCGGCGTACTCCATCATCCGCTGGCGCCGCTTTCCATCCGGCCCCGCTTCAACCTGCAGACCCTGACCCAAATCATAGGAAAATACTACGTCCCAGTTGCCGAATACCTGGCGAGTCAGAAACTCGGTGAGATGACAAAACGTGGTCTTCGTTCCGTCCGGGCAAGGGATAATATCGTGGACGTTTCCGTGCAACACGAACAGGCAAATGCTGCCCGAAAAATAGAGGTCCGCCAGTTCGCGAGCCCAGGCCGGATACCAATCCGGAACGCGCACGGCCCCTCCGTTCGCACCGGATAGCGAATCGGGTTTCGAGAATGATGCGGGAGGATCCACTGGCAACCTGTCTTTTCGGCGTGCTCCTTAGCTTTCGTCTTTCAGCTGCTCGGTCGCCTCGGGGCCGAGCTCCTTGACGCTCTCGTCGACACCCGTCGTTTCCGGGGTCACCAGCCCCATCTCCACTTCGAAATCGCGCAAAGCGTCGTCGGCCAACGCCGTCTCCATTGCCTGTTCCCGTTCGATCTCCTCGATCCCCTCACTCGACAAGTCGGCCGCCACCCTGGCCTTCGCTCGATTCAGGCTGATCTTGTCGCTTAACACCTGCTCGATCTGCCCGAAATCGGTTGTCACGTCAAAATCAAAGCTCTGAGCAAGTTGAGCCATCTCGGCTTCCGCACGACTCATCTTTAACTCCGCGTCGTAGCGACTGATCTTGTCTCGAACCTTCGAAAGTTTTTCGCTTGCGCGCTTGATCTTCGATACGTTGTTGTTATACGCCTTCTCGTGCATCGCCAGCTGGTCATTGTTCTCCTGCAATTGCCCCTTGGCCTTCTGTAACTCAATCGCAAATCGACCCGCAGTCTCTCGGTCACCCGCCTGAAGGTAGGCCTTGATCTTGGCCTCCAACTGCCGGACGTGCTTCTCGTCGGATGACACCTGGCGACTCACCCGTTCGACCAAAGCTCGGTACTGCTCGAGCCCTTGTCGCCCAGATTTCAATTCTGACACGGCCTGATCGTATTCGTATTGCATCTGAGCGATGGGATCCATCGTCCAGAAGTAGTTCGCCAGTTTGTTGAATTGCGCGCGAAGAGCATTCCAGAGTTTGCCGAAGATCATGACCAGGAACCCATTTTCGATAGAAGAGATGCGAATCGAGCCGTAGCGCCGGTTCTAACCTAGGTCTGCGATACTGTCAAATGGGGGCACGCACCGCGAGTTTCCATGTGCCAGGTAGCCAACCGCCCGTTCACTCCGCGCTCTCCCAATCGATCAATGCAATCGCCGCGCCGCTCAAGCCATCTCAACGAGCGTCCCGCGATCCACCGTCTCGCCGTTCGGCCCAAAAGTACACGTCTCGCGACGATCTCTGGCTCTTCCACGAACCCGGGACAGGCGTCGCTGGATTTTGCGGAGGAACCTGCGAGTCCGACCCCATCGCAACCGATGCCGGCCAACGCTGAATCGGTGCAGTGGGACGTTGGAAATGACCATTCAAGCGTCCCCTCTGGTGGGGGTGCTCGTCTCGGGGACGTGTGTGCCACGGTTGCTGGGTGTTCTTCCAGGTGTTTCCGTAGTCGGTCGTCGTCGCACAAAGGGGCGACATAAATGTCGCACAAAGGGGCGACATAAATGTCGCACAAAGGGGCG
>CAYNDU010000096.1:0-12866 GCA_964395615.1 uncultured Pirellulaceae bacterium
TTTTGCCGGAACGGCCCGAAGGGTGCTTCGCACAAAAGAGTCCTGACCCCTTTCCTGACCCTCAGCCCTTGTTCTCAATCGTGACGCGGTTCCAGTAGGCCCATTCATTGTGCCAGTTGTTGGGGCGGTTCTCGATTGACAAGGGAATCGTCTTTCCGGCATACCCGCTCAAGTCGACGGTGACTTCCAGCCACTCGTCGCCCGATACCGTCTCCGGTCCAACGATCTGGTCCGCCAGTACTTCACCGTCCGCCATTACTCGAAGCTGCCAGTCTCCGTGTGGATGATGGCTGACCCGGATGTGCAGGCTCGTCTTCCCATGCTTCGGAACAGCTAACTTGCGGAAGAGACTGCTGGGCGTCCCGCGGTCAAGGGGATGGGTTTGTACGGCCACCGCATTGCGAAACACCTCGTGATAGACAACTCCACCTTCGCCCACGTTACGAACCTGGAATCCAGGTGCCACCTTCTGAATGGATGCTTGCCACTCGGGTGACGGGCTCATGCTTCGGGGTCGACCGGCGTCAACAACGACATCCCGGGTGACCATGCGTCGCGCGACGAATTCTTGCAGGGCGGGGATTTTTCCCTCAACGGCCAGCTGAAGGGCCTCGGCCGGATGACTTGGAACCATGGGTTCCAGGGCGAACCAGTACATACGGGGCAGGTTGTTATCGACGACGTCGTCAGCATGAGCAACAAGGCCCTTCAGTATGGGCCAACGGTCAGGAAATGGCATTCGCTGTATGGCCGATGCCAGGTAAAGGCGCACGATCGGCGAGCGGTCGTTGTGAGCCATGGATTCAAAAACCGCGATCGTCTGTGCATCGACGGGCGAACCCTGGCTCCTGCTCGCGTCCTGAAAGGCGTTGATCGTACTTGCGTCACAGAGAAACTGAACCGCCCAGCCTCTCACATATTCGTCGTCATGACTGAGCAGTTCGATCAGACGGACGTGACTCAGCGATCGCGTGACAAATAATGCCCACAGCGCGCGGAGCCTCCGTTTTGAGTCCGGTGCGGTTCGAAAAAGGTCTTCCAGCATCCTCTGAACCGTCGGCCGATCCAGCACACCCGCCGCGGTGCGCGCCTGCAGAAGCGTACGCGCCTGGCGGACATACCAGTCGTTCGCGTGCGATTGAAGCTGCACCAGTTCACGGTCGGACATCACTCTCAAGTTGGGCCGTGAAATCGCACGCGCCTTGGTTGGCATGATCCGATAGACTCGGCCGCTGTTCGGAAAGTTCACCGCATTGCCACAAACATCGGTGTCGTGCCAGTCGAGAACGTAGATTCCTCCCTCCGGCCCGAGTTCAATGCTGAACCCCACCCACGCCATGTCGTTTGTGGGCAGAAAATCGTTCCCATGTTTTCCAACGAAGCTGGAGCCATTCGGTTCCATGATATCCGTCAACACTCGGTGTTCATGAATGTTACACATGAACAACCGGTTGTGGTATTTCTTGGGGAACGCATCGGCCAGGTAGAAGCGAGCTCCTCCATGCGCCGATAGGTGTGTGTGGTCGCGAATCGTCTTGATGTCGTCGTAAACGTACGGATTCACGTGCGGACGGCTCTGCTTGTGGTAGACGCCGCCTTGAACCACGTGGAACAGGTGCGGTATCACGCAACAAGTCGCGAACCCCTGGCCATGTTCGTCAAAATCGAACCCCCACGGGTTGGACAGCCCGCGAGCGAAGACCTCGAATTTCTTGCGAGTGGGGTGGTACCGCCAAATGCCACCATCAATGAACTGTCTGTCCTCATCATCTGAACCGGGCCGACCCACGCGCGATTGCGTAAACACGCCGTGGCAGCCGTAGAGCCAGCCGTCCGGACCCCACCGAAAACTGTTGAGTGTCTCGTGCCGGTCGTTGATGCCCCATCCGTCGAGCAGAATCTGAGGCGGTCCGTCCGGCCGATCGTCACGGTCGGCGTCCGGAATAAAGGTCAGATGAGGTGGCGATCCCACAAACACTCCGCCGAATCCACATGCGATCCCCGACGTGAATGTCAATTTGTCGGTAAACGTCTTTTTCCTGTCGAAGGTCCCGTCGCCGTCCGTATCCTCCAGAATCTGAATGCGGCTGACATGATCCTCGGTGTGTTGTCGTCGCGTCTGATAGTTAAAATTCTCAGCCACCCACAGCCGCCCACGGTCGTCAAAACAAAAGGCGATCGGCTCGGCTATGTCAGGCTCGGACGCAAAAACGGAAACCTCAAAACCGTCCGGCACCGACATTTTCTTGACGGCTTCGACAGGCGTCAAAAAAGGCGCGTTGCTGGTACGCAACTGCGGCGGCACGGGCCCTCGCTTTTCTTGAGCCGTTCCCTGGCGCGCCGCACCGAGCAGCAGCGAAATGACAAGTAGTGTCCGCATCGTATCAAGCACCGACCCTGGAATCATTTCGCTATCTCCACTTGCTCGGTCGTTCTCAAGTACTTGATCAGATCGACGACTTCCTGCGTTTTCATCAAGTCGAGCTGTCCGTCCGGCATCATCGACTTTTTCGAGATCCAACGTTCGTCGATATCTTCCTTGGCGACGATCACCTCCGGCTGTTCAACCGTCTTCAACACGAGGCGGCTGCCATCTTCTTCGCCAACAACGCCGTTCACGATACGCCCGTCGACCGTGACAACCTCGACCATCTTGTACCCGTCCGCCACATCGTAGCTTGGATCGACGCTATTAAGGAGGATGTAACCAAGATCAGCCCGGTTCGATCCGGTAAGATCGGGGCCGATCCGACCGCCTTCACCGTAAAGGAGATGGCACTTTGCACAGGTCTTCTCGAAAACAGCCCGACCTCGGGAGGCGTCCGCCAACGCCAGCGCGCCGGGCGTGATCAACTTCTTGTACTTCGCGATCGTCTTCTCGCGATTCTTGGCCACCGGTCTCACACTGCCAAATACCTGGGTAAATTGTTTGCCGAGGATGCTGTTGAGCGAACGGGCGACGTGCGCCGGAATCTCGTCGCGCGGGACCGTTCCTTGCGTGACAGCCGCCAGTAGTGATTGCGCGTAAGATCTTCGTGTAGCCAACGTTTCAACCACGGCGCGCCGCCGCTCCGGATCCAACTTTGCGTATCGCTCCAGTAACAGTCGAGGCGCCGAGTCATTTTCGACCATCGCATAGCCGCGAATCGCATCGATCTGAAGGTCCGGCTCATCCAACAACGATTCCAAAAACAAAGATGCCTCCTCATCATGCTGCGTCATCAGAGTACGCAACGCGGTCCGTCTAGCTGGAAGTTCCGCGCAACGGTCCTTCAAGATGGCAAGCGCGCGCTGAGTCGCCTTCTGGTCGCCGAAGATCTGCGAGAGCTGCATGGACATGTCTCGCACGCGGAAGTCAGCGCTGCGGTCCAACCGTGCACTCAACGCACTCCAACTCTTCGGCGCCACCACGTTGCGCCGGCCCGCAAGCCCTTCTAACATGCCCCTCAGCAACGCACGCTGGACGGCCGCGTCGTCCACCTCGGCCAGCGTGTCGACCAGGAGCGAAAGCGACGCTTGCTCGTCGTTCGCATGGGCAGTTCGTGCGGTTGCGGCGAGCCATGACAATAACAGAAAGACAATTGTGTGCTTCATAAACGCCCATGCCATCAGTTTTGAAAATGAGAGAGTCCTGTTCAGGGAACCACGAGAACCCGCCGTTCATTGTGAGGACTCAGGGGCCAGGCAGACCAATTCGCCGTTCTTCGCGGAAAGGTACATTCGCCCCCGGGCCACAGCCATTCCATCAAAAACCGGGGGACTATCCAGCCCGCTGCTCGTGAGGATCTTGCCGTCGGATGCGGAAACGGCCAGTATCTTCCCGCCTTCGGTGCTGTCATACGCTTTCGCCAATCGGTCGACCATGGCGCGCTCTCGCGGGATGTCAATCGATGGGTCGACTGGACCGGCCACAAAAAGAGTCCCGCCGGCCGATACCATCGCCTCGGCCAGAACTGGGATTCTGGCCGTCCAGTCAGGCCGGTTCGCCGGCGCAGCTGCCGCCCGATTGCCGGCCGTCGCCGACGGTGTCTTTGCCAGCCTTTGGCCAAACAGCCGGTAAAACGTCCAGCGCCCTTGCTGAGCTCCGATCGGGCCCCAGACTCCCTGAGCATCGACGCCCACGTGAGCGCCCGGGATGTCATATTGGTTCCGCCCGTAACCCAGGATTTGCGACTCCGTCTTGACCAGCAAGCGGCCGGACGGTACGCGTTGGCCGGCCTTTGGCCAACCGCCCCAGCCACTGCTCATCGAGGTTCCATACTGCCAATACGTTCGATGCCACCACGTGTCATCAAGGAACCCGGCCGAGCTCCAGAGATGCGGGATCACGCCCTCTCGTTCGACCAACTTCCGGTCGAACCGTTTGCTTAGCAAGAACAGTGACTCGTCATCGGCCGACAAGAGATCCGGCAGGTACCCGCCTCGACCCTTGCCTTTGTTCGAGTTATCTGTCGGGTCCTCGTCATTCAGCCTTAAGACGTTGCGCAGACGGCCATTTGTCACATCCAACTCGAATAGTCCCATGCCACCTTCCAGATGACTGGTACGCCCGGCAACAAAGTAAACCGAGCCATCCGAGACCAGCACACTTCCCGAGATCGGCCAGGTCGATTCCAATTGTTCATCCACGACAAAAGCGCGGTTCTGCAACGCGGCATGGAATTTCCAAATCAAGACTCCATCTCGGAGTCGAAGGCAGTAGACCCAACCGTCGGACGATCCAAAGATGGCTCGCTCCTGTCGAATCGACGGCGCTGAATCGATGCGCGCTCCCGCCAGAAACGTCCACTTCGGCTGTCCGGTAGTAGCGTCCAAGGCGCAAATACGATGCCGATCACTTTCGGCCACAAGCACTCGATTGCCGGCAATCACCGGCGGCGAAATGCGCCGCCCGATTTTGGCTTTCCAAACCGCATGTAGATTCGGTGGAAGTTCCTCCGTGGTTGCTCCGCTGCGTGCAGGATCATGCCGGTACATTGGCCACTCGCCGTTCGACGCTGCCGGTGCGGGCGCCGCCGGCTCAGCCCGTGGTTCCGTCGTCGGATAGGCTGGGCCAGGCACAAGTCTCGCGGCAGCATCCAACGGTACCATCGCGGCCCGATCGTGCTGCGTGGCGGTATCGCTTTCCGGCGCGAACGCCGCGAATCCAACCTTAAGCAGATCATCGACCTTGCAGGCGCACGCGTGCGGAGGAATATAGAGCAAACCATTGGCCGGAAGAACTCCGAACTGGCACATGCCGCGCATCCAAAGACTCGCGTCGATTCCTCCCCCATCCAGATCGACGAATTCAACTCCTCGACGGCCCAGGATCAGGTACTTCGATGTTGCCTTTGTACGAAAGCACCGTGCGTGTCCACCGACTTTCATGAACTTCTGATCGGGCGGGCGCTGGCGACGGACTTCGCCGGTCTGGGGGTCCAAACCCTGCGTGATGCCGGGGTCGCGACCCCACGCCATGCGTCCGCTCCAGACGAGTCCATCGGCGAGCAGCACGTCGACGGGCGCATTGAACCCTTCGAAGGCAGGGCCACGCCATAGCGGTTTTCCATCATCCGCTCGAAAGGCCACGATTTCACCCTGCACATCGTCACCCCGAATGTAATCGTGATAGCCACCGCTCGGTATCCAAAGCAACTCGCCTTCAGTCGTCGCCGCGCGGCGATCGGCAGAAAAGACAACGCCGCTGTGGACCACGAGCGTAGGGCTCGACCAGGCGAGTCGCTTGCGATGCACGGGCCGCGCGGCCTGCCATTGCAGTCGACCACTCTCAGCATTCAGGCAGACCACCGATTCGGTGTTCTGGAAATAGACACGGCCTTCGGAGACGGCCAGAGTCGTCGGCATCAACTCGCGAACAAAGGACTTCGTGTTTTGCCACAAGACCTTTCCCGATTCGACGTCAACGGCAATCACGCGTCTGGCACCTACGGGCGGTGTGTCTTTCTCGAACGGTGGTTCGTAACCCGGTTGCTCAACGATTTTCTCGGCCTGTTTCGCCTGCCAATCCAACAGTCGCTTGCCCACGACGACAAATAACTTGCCCCGCTCGCAAAGGATCTCCTGGGCACCTGAAGTCTCCGGAATCGTGCGCAACGTCTCGCCCGTGGCCGCGTCCAACACGCTGACCGGTTGATCCAAACCAAGTGTTACGAAGACCCGATCGTCGACGGCGACCAGGCGACGGTCCAGGTCGACCGGTCCACTTCGAAAATCACGCAGATGATATTCCCAGTTGCCGATGTCGCGGGTCCACAGGCGCACGCCGCTGAACGCGTCGCGAGCGATCAGTTCCCAGCGGGGAGAGGCCCCGGCAAAAGCTATGGATCCGTAGTCGACGATGGAAAACAACCGGCCACGGGCCGTGACAATGGCACTGACACTTGCCAGGTGATCGTGGCTTCGGGAGAATCGAGGTTGGCTGATCCACTGAAAGTGCTTCGGTGGGCCGACGGTCGTGTCGTTGGCCACGGCATTATTGTCGGGTCCATGCAATGCATGAGTCCATTGGTCAATCGTAAGCGGCCATGGTTGGGCTCTCTTGTCCCAGCCCCGATCGGAGCGCTGCATGATGACGCCACCCGGCGCCAGGACTCGCAACTGTTCCTCCGGCGCGATTCGGGCATTCGGCTCGATGACCAGCAGATTCACCAGGTTGTCGGCATATGGCAATGCGTTACCTCGGAGTTGCCGAATCGACACCGGACCGTACAGCTGTTGTCGTTGCGCATACTGCCGAGCTTGTTGCACCCGTTTCTGGTCTCGGTCGAGTCCCTGAACAACGTAACCGTCTCCCGCGCGTAGCGCCGCCGTAAGCCGTCCGTCGCCGCAGGGCACGTGCACCACCAACCCTCCGCGAACGCCCGATTCCCGCAACAACAGAGCGCCTTCTTCTGCAACCGTCGTGTCGCTCGCCGGTGGATCACCATGCGCGGCGCCGGCCACGATGAAAAGGAGCGTTCCTACCAACTCGACGGTACGTCTGAGACGCCTGGTGATTATCATTCCTGAACTCCGGTTCATCGTCATTGAGTACGCATTCTGGTGCCAGCATTATATACGCTATGTCCATCGCATGCAGAGGTTTAACAATAGGCTTCCCCTTTGCAGCGGAAGCCAGGCCGAGTGTGTGGATCGCGTGCAGTTTGTATCCACCGACAGGGCGCCTGCATTGCCGCAACCAACCGTGGATCAATTGTGGTACGATGGCCGGTACGTGAGTCAGAGCGTCAAGCAACGCCGGCGTTTCGGGGAGGCGGGGTCATTTCCATCATACAGTTACATCACAAAGACAATGTGGCCGTAGCCAGGACAACGTTGGGCCCGGGCCAGTCGATCGAATTGGACGGGCAAGTCGTTACCGTTCGCCAGGAGATCGCATTCGGCCACAAGTTGGCTACACGTCAGATCGATGTTGGCCAGCCGGTCCGAAAGTATGGCGAAGTGATTGGGTCGGCCACCGAGCGCATCGAACCGGGAAGCTGGGTTCACGAGCACAATCTGGAGCTCGGCGAATTCGATCGCGATCCGGATTGCGCAGGAATTCAACCGGTCCCCCTTCATCCGCTCGAGGGAAGGACCTTTCAGGGCTATCATCGAGCCAACGGTTCGGTCGGGACACGAAACTACATCGGCGTGATTTCGACCGTCAACTGCTCGGCTTCGGTCAGCAAGTTCATTGCTCGCCATTTTGACTCAGACCGTTTATCGGAATTCCCCAACGTCGACGGTGTGGTCGCCTTCACGCACGAAGGAGGATGCGGAATGCCGCCCGAGGGCTTGAAGCACCAGATGCTCAATCGCGTGCTCGGTGGCATCGCTCGGCATCCCAATATCGGCGCGTATCTGCTGATCGGCTTGGGATGCGAACAGGCGAGCATGGACTACCTGCTGGAAGACCAACATCTTGTGAACATTGAAGGGCAATCTGCACTGGCCGGAAGTCCCCACATCTTTTCTCTGCAACAACAGGGAGGGACGATGCGCACGGTCGACGCGGGAGTTAGGAGAGTCGCCGAACTGTTACCGTTGGCCAACGAGGCGCGTCGCGAGTCGGCTCCGGCCAGTAAGTTGATACTCGGGACCGAGTGCGGCGGGTCAGACGGTAATTCCGGGATCACGGCGAACCCGGCCGTCGGTGTTGCGGCCGATTTGCTGGTCCGTTGCGGCGGTACGGTCATTCTGAGCGAGACGCCCGAGATTTTCGGTGCCGAGCATTTACTGACGCGACGGGCGGTGTCGGTAGAAGTGGCGCAGAAACTCCTCGACCGCATCGCCTGGTGGCAGGAGTACGTGGGTAAATTCGACGCCAGGCTCGACAACAACCCGTCGCCCGGCAATAAGAAAGGCGGTTTGACAACGATCGCCGAGAAATCGCTCGGCGCCGTCGCTAAAGCCGGGAGCACGGCATTAGTCGACGTATACGAATATGCGCAACCTGTCACCGCACGTGGAATGGTCGTGATGGACACGCCCGGATATGACCCGCCGAGTGTAACTGGAATGGTGGCTGGGGGAGCGAATCTCATCGTCTTTACAACCGGCCGTGGTAGCTGTTTCGGATGCAAACCGACTCCTTCGCTTAAGGTCGCCACCAACTCGCCGATGTACGAACGGATGATTGACGACATGGATATCAACGCCGGCCCAATACTCGACGGAGTTCCGGTGTCGAAGATCGGCCACGAGATTTTTGATACTCTGCTGGAAGTGGCCGGAGGATCGAAAACGAAGAGTGAATTGCACGGGATCGGCGACGAGGAGTTTCTTCCCTGGACTGTCGGTCCGACACTGTAACCGATTGGCAACCGATTGCTGACGAATCCCTGCGTTGGAGACACCCCATGAACGTTGATTCATCCACCGGAGTAACGAGCCGCCCCATGAATGCAAGCGTTAAGCACGGCCGGCGGATTGGTCGAAGGCGAATGCTTGGAGTCACCGGTGCCGCCGCGTTCGGCCTGCCCGTGGCCTTCGGTAGACAACAGGTATTGGCCGCGGACTCGCCGGCTCCAATGAACCGATTTCCGCAAATGGTACACGAGTACTTTGTCGAGCAGGTTCGTGCAGCCTCACATCGCCATCGCCAGGCTTACGCTCGACTCAAGACGCGTGAGGACGCCGAAGTTTTTGTGCAGACTGTGCGCACGAAGATTCGACAGTGCTTTGGACCTGAGCCGGAACGAACGGATTTGAAGGCCCGCGTTACCGGCCGTGTCGACCGCGACGTCTATACGATCGAGAAGGTGATCTTTGAGAGTCGGCCCGGCTTCCCAGTGACCGCCAACCTTTACTTGCCGAAGGGTGCCGAGCGGCCTCGGCCTGGCGTGATCGGTACATGCGGACACTCTTCCAATGGAAAGGCCGCCGAACCGTATCAGTCCTTTGCGCAAGGCCTGGCGCGCCTCGGCTACGTCTGCTTGATCTACGATCCTATCGGTCAGGGCGAGCGGTTTCAGTATGTGAACGACGATCTCAAGGCACGCTTTGGGCCCGGCGTGCGTGAACATATTCAGGCCGGCAACCAACAATTCCTGGTCGGCGAATTCCTGGGTATGTGGCGCGCATGGGACGGTATTCGCGCACTCGATTACCTGCTCACCCGAAAGGAAGTCGACCCGAAACACCTGGGGGTCACGGGGAATTCGGGCGGAGGAACGATGACCACGTGGTTGTGTGGAGTCGAACCACGTTGGACCATGGCCGCTCCCAGTTGCTTCGTTACCATGTTCAGGCGGAATATGGAAAATGAACTGCCGGCCGATACCGAACAATGCCCGCCGAAGGCACTTTCCTTGGGACTCGATCATTGCGATTTCATAGCGGCCATGGCGCCGAAGCCGGTTATTCTGCTGACCAAGGAACGTGACTACTTTGATGTGCGCGGCGGCCTGGAAGCTGTTGGGCGTCTGAAACATCTCTATCGTTTGCTTGGTGCTGAAAACAATATCTCCCTGTTTACGGGCCCAACAACACATGGATACTCGCAGGAAAACCGCGAGGCAATGTACCGCTGGTTCAATCGGGCGACTCAATTGACCGATGCCCGGTCTGAACCGAAAATCACGATCGAAAAGGACGAGACGCTTTCTTGCACGCCACGCGGGCAAGTCTCGGCCGAACCCGGCACGCTCACCGTCTTCGACTTTACGTCGACACGTGCCCGACAATTCATAGAGAATCGCCCGGCTGCAGAGGGTGCCGCTCTCGCCCAGGCAATCGAGAAAGTTCTGCACGTTTATCCGCCGACTGCACCCCGTCAACCCGATCGCGAGGACGTTCCCGAATACCGCATCCTGCGATCTCGACGAACGCGTGCCTACCCGAAGCCCTATACGTGTACCTATGCCGTCGAGACGGAACCGGGAGTGATGGCTGCCGTTTACATGTTGGGCAAGGAATCGTGGTACTCGCGGCCGCCACGGACCGGGCCGAAAGCAACGCTCTATGTCGCCCATCGATCAAGCGACATCGAGCTCCAGGGCGGGCCGCTCAATGACCTGCTCAAGGCCGAGCTCGATTCCAACCTGTTTGCCTGTGACGTGCGAGGAATCGGTGAATCGATGCCAAACACGTGTGGAAGTAACTCGTTCGACAACCCGTACGGTTGCGACTTCTTCTACTCGATCCACAGCCTGATGCTCGACCGGCCCTATCTGGGCCAGAAGACGTTTGATCTGTTACGAGTCTTGGATTGGCTCAACGGCCACGGCTATCAGCAAATCCACCTGATTGCCCGTGGGTGGGGAGCTTTGGCCGGAACATTCGCCGCCGTGCTCAGCGACCGGGTTCGACAAGTCACCCTGATCAACTCGTTGACATCCTATAGCGATGTGGCGACCACCGAGGACTACTCCTGGCCGCTGGCGACGATCGTACCCGACATCTTGGAACACTTCGACCTGCCCGATTGCTATCGAGCACTCAAGGCCAAGAAGCTCAGGCAAGTCGACCCTTGGGGAGCCACCGACGGCAAGAAGAAGTAAAACGCCGCCACGTGGCTCGCCCTCGTGGAGCGACAACTGGTCAGCTACGGAGCATCCCCAGGAAGAAGACCGCGAACCGTGTTGAATCTCATCGGACCAGCGATCAAAAACAGGGCATCATCACTTTTGGCGCAGATAGCGGTATAGAATGCGCCCGATGATTTGTTCACCCTGTTCGTTGGCGTGGACGACATCGCGTTTGAAGGATGCAAGTGGCCGCCCGGATTGCCGAATGTACTCAGCCCAGGGAATGCGCATGTCAAAGTACTCAACATTCAAGTCCTGCGCGAGTTTCTCCAGCTTCGATCGATAGCTTTCTTGACCCGGATGCAAGATCGCCTGCCATTGCCCTTCGTCGGTCGGATCGACGCGGCCGAACGTACCGCTCAACAGCAAGATCTCTGCCGTGGACTGTTTTCGTATCTTCCCGATCACTTGTCCGATTGCCTCGACATCCTCACGATGACTGATACCGCCGATAATCACCAGGTCAGGCCGCTGATCCAAGACATAGCGTTGCAACAGGTGATCCGCCTGGTAGAACCAGCAGCCGGTCGACCCGCGCACGGCCGTAAATTTGCTGATCGAACAGTTGGGAGCATCGCGCTGGAGGAGCAGGTTCCAGGCTGATCGGCTGGTGTCATTGATGATACTGTCGCCCAGCATCACGATTCGCAGTGACCCGGCTTCGCTCAGCCGTTGTCTGGTCTTAGGAAGAAGCCGGCAGCGATCGGGTGGAGGATTGTAGGCGAGCGGTGGCATTGCCTGATAGGTGGACTCAATCTGCTCGAACGTTCGCGAATCGGATGTCTGGACATAGCCACCTTCGAACAGAGCGTGTTGAACGATGAATGCAACAACCGCCTGGGGGTTGGGGTGTGTGAAGTGGTGCCCGTTCGACTCGGAAGTCCCCTGCGAAACTTTGATAACTCGAAAATTCCGCCGCGACTTTTCAGGGACGTTTTGGAAAGCCAGGTAGGTGTTTTCGGTGGGAGGCACGACCTGGTCGCTTTCCGAGACGATGTGAAGCACCGGAATGCCTGCTCGAACAATCACATCGACGCGGTCCACTGGGTTGTCACCGTATGCCAGAGCCTGCTCCTCAGACAGCCCGTATACCTGCAGGCACTGCTTCCACGTTCTTTCGGACCCAAGCCCCTTGCCCTTGCCACCCGGCCAGCTTTTGAAATCCATGACCGGCGTATCACAGTAGATACAGGCAACTCGATCGGGATGAGCGATCGCCCAATTGTAAACGAACAACCCGCCACGGCTGACGCCTTCCAATACTGGTTTGGCCGCCAGCCCATGCTCTTCCGTCATCAATCGGTAGAACCGATCGCCTCGTTCAACGGCCTGAGGGCAACCAAACAGACCCGCCACGTCGACGTACCCAACATGGAAGCCGCGGGCCAAGAGCATCTGGTCCATTTCCGCATGGTAATCGGGGAACCTCGCACGCCAGATCCACGGATTCCCCGCGACCGCCTTCTTCGGCAGCACAACATAGGCCGGATGCTCGTCCACCCGGAAGTCATAACGGTCATATCCGTGCCACGCTGTTTTCTTTCCGTCCCACGCGTCAGCCGCATGCGCAACGCTGGACGTAGCCAGCAACAGTGTCACGGTGAACAGCCTCAGCAGACCGTTGTTCCGTACTTCACGTACCGACTCACACACCGGCATGAAAACATTCCGACGTGAACGGCATGTCGACGCATCGCGGCTCGTCATTTCTGGCTCTCATCGATTAAGAAAGATGTCTGCGGACAATTCACTCGATTCACGACAGCCCGGCGAAAACTCCGGCCGGCGCGGGGGACCCGTCCATGTTTAGCAGAAAATCGCGCTCCGTGCACGAAGGATACGGGCTAGGTGCGC